>JBOICE010000358.1:0-12380 GCA_050739815.1 Pseudomonas sp.
ACTGGTCACGCCCATGGATGCGCAGGGTCGTCTGGATTGGGACAGTCTGAGCAAACTGGTGGATTTCCACCTGCAAGAAGGCACCAACGCCATTGTCGCGGTCGGCACCACAGGTGAATCGGCCACGTTAGACGTCAACGAACACATCGAAGTGATCCGTCGAGTGGTGGATCAGGTCGCCGGACGCATTCCGGTTATCGCCGGTACTGGCGCCAACTCCACCCGCGAAGCGGTGGAATTGACGATAAACGCTAAAAGCGCGGGTGCCGATGCTTGCTTGCTGGTCACGCCGTACTACAACAAGCCGACTCAGGAAGGGCTGTATCAACACTTCCGTCATATCGCCGAGGCTGTGGCTATTCCGCAGATCCTCTATAACGTGCCGGGCCGCACGGTCTGCGATATGTTGCCGGAGACCGTTCAGCGCTTGTCGAAAGTGCCGAACATCATCGGCATCAAGGAAGCTACAGGTGATCTGCAGCGCGGTCAGGAAGTGCTGGATCGCGTCAGCAAGGACTTCCTGGTGTATTCCGGTGACGACGCGACTGCTGTCGAGCTGATGCTGATGGGCGGCAAGGGCAATATCTCCGTCACCGCCAACGTCGCCCCGCGTGCCATGAGCGAGTTGTGCGCCGCGGCGATGCGCGGTGATGCCGCCACGGCCCGGGCGATCAACGATCGTTTGATGCCGTTGCACAAGGCGCTGTTTATCGAGTCCAACCCGATCCCGGTGAAATGGGCCCTGCATGAAATGGGTCTGATGCAGGAGGGCATCCGCCTGCCTCTGACCTGGCTCAGTCCGCGTTGTCATGAACCGCTGCGTCAGGCCCTGCGCCAGACCGGCGTATTGGTTTAATCGAGGAAATACTACGCATGAAGCGACTGGCCGGACTCTCCGCACTTGCCGTGATCATCTCCAGTACCAGCGGTTGCGGCTGGATCTGGGGTGAAGATGGCTATTTCCGCGATCGTGGCAGTGATTACCTGGTCGAGCGCCAGACTGCACCGATGCAGATTCCAACGGATGTCGATGCCAAACGCCTCGACCCGTTGCTGCCGGTTCCGCGCAATGTGGCCGATTCAACCGCCGAGGGTGAGTTTGACGTGCCGCGCCCGCAGGCTTTGCCAATCCAGGCCGACTCGAGCGAGTTCAGCTTGCAGAAAAGTGGCGAGGCGCGTTGGGTGCTGGCTCGGCGTGCGCCGGCAGAAGTCTGGCCGGTGGCTCGTCAGTTCTTTGAGGATAATGGCTTCCGGATTGTCGGAGAGCGTCCGCAAACGGGTGAGTTCAGCACTGACTGGCAACGTTTCGATGAGCTCTCTGCGTCCATGGCGCGGCGTTTGAGCAGTCGCGTGGCGGGAGTTGACCCCGAGAGCCAGGCTCGTGTGCGAGTGCGCATCGAGCCCGGTGTGCAACGCAATACCAGCGAGATTTTCGTTGTGAGCGCTGAGCGCCCGGCTGGCAGCACGGATAATGTCGATTTCCCCAGTAAGTCCGCGAACGCCAGCTTGGAAGCTGCACTGCTCGACGAGATGCTCGCCAACTTGGCGCGCAGTGCGGAGCAGGGTGGTTCCGTCTCGCTGTTGGCCGCGCGGGACTTCGATGCGCCGAGTCGGGTCAGTTTGACCGAGGACGGCAACGGCAACCCGATTCTGAACCTTGGGGCCGATTTCGACCGATCCTGGTCCAGCGTTGGTCGCTCCCTGGAAATGGCGGACGTACGTGTCGATGACCTCAATCGCACCCTTGGCGTGTACTACATCAACCTGGCCGAAGGCGCAGAGACCAAGGACAAAGAGCCTGGTTTCTGGAGTAAGTTGTGGGGCAGTGCGCCGAGCAAGGAAGAGATCGATGCGCGTGCAGAGCGTTATCAGGTGCGCCTGACCAAGGTTGGCGACAGCGTGCAGGTGACGGTGGAGAAAGACCTCAATACTGTCGCGCCGGCTGATGTGGCGCGTCGAGTGCTGAGCCTGATCCAGGAACACCTCGGCTAGGTTGTGTCTTTACGCTCCAGACAGCCGGCGGTCGCGCTAACGGCTACTTGCCGTCTGTTAGGGGTGGCACCGCTCTGGAGTGTGCCAAGGCTCTAAATGCAGTTCTAAAATAAGCCGATAGGCGAAACCCTCCATGGTTTCGCCTGTTTTGTTTAATAAAGGCGGAAATCCTGACATGACCACTCCCTCCACCTTGAGCCTGAAGAAAATCTACTCTGGCAAAGTTCGAGACCTGTACGAAATTGACGCCAAGCGCATGCTGATGGTGGCCACTGATCGCCTGTCGGCGTTCGACGTGATCCTCGCTGAACCGATTCCCGACAAGGGTAAGATTCTTACCGCCATCTCTAACTTCTGGTTCGACAAGCTCGCTGACCTGGTGCCTAACCACTTCACCGGGGACAAGGTTGAGGACGTGGTGTCTGCTGACGAACTGCCGTTGGTGGAAGGCCGTGCGGTAGTGGCTAAGCGTTTGCAGCCAATTGCGGTGGAGGCCATTGTGCGGGGCTACATCGCGGGTTCGGGTTGGAAGGAGTACCAAAAGAGCGGCACGGTCTGTGGTATTCAACTCCCGGCCGGACTGAGGGAGGCCTCCAAGTTACCGCAGCCGATCTTCACTCCATCGACCAAGGCCGCGGTGGGTGATCATGATGAGAACATCGCGTTCGAGCAGTGTGAGGCAATCATCGGTAAGGAATTGGCTGCGAAGGTGCGCGACACTGCTATCGCTTTGTACAGCGCGGCGGTCGAATACGCGGCCACCCGCGGTATCATCATCGCTGATACCAAGTTCGAATTCGGTTTGGACGAAGACGGCACGCTCACCTTGATGGACGAAGTGTTGACGCCGGACTCGAGCCGCTTCTGGCCGACCGAGAGTTATGTCGAAGGGCAGAATCCACCGAGCTTCGATAAGCAGTTTGTGCGCGATTGGCTCGAGTCTACGGGTTGGAACAAAGAGCCGCCGGCACCTGCGATACCGCTTGAAGTGGCGAAAAAAACTGCTGACAAGTACCGCGAAGCGTTGAACAAGCTGACAGCTTGAGCTCTGCTGGTCGTGAAATGAAAGGAGAAGCTTCGGCTTCTCTTTTTCGTTATGGCAACGTGTTGGCTGCGGCTACGACATTGTTTGCGCAAGCGTCTGATAGCATGCGAAAAAGTCTTTCGTCGGGGCTTCGCCCAAAGCTTTTGAGCTGTTATCATGCGCGCCGCTGGGGAGATGCCGGAGTGGCCGAACGGGACGGATTCGAAATCCGTTGTGTTAGCGATAGCACCTAGGGTTCGAATCCCTATCTCCCCGCCATATCAAATAAAGCCCTGTAATTCAATGAGTTACGGGGCTTTTTTTTCTGATTTCACTACTCAATTTCACTACTTCAAACACCACCGTTTGAGGGTATCCGCACGTCTTCTCGCTGTGGGGGCAAGGTGGCACACTGCCTGGCACCAGGGACGCCACCAGCAGGCGACCAGCAGGGAGGAGTGATGGCGAGTTCACCGTACACATCTGATGCTCTTTACCATTTCGTTGGTCGGGGCTCATTGGGCGACGACGAGAGGACCTTCAGCATCTTGCTCAGCGTTTTGGACGGGATGTGCGTTTCACATCCGCCCCATGAGGTGGGGTGGGGCGAGCACAGGCTTGTGGTAAACCCAGGGGCGTCCATCATCAGAGACAGTCTGGTTGCACCAAACATTGTCTGCTTCTGCGACATTCCGCTGGATAGCATGGCAATTCATTACGCCAAGTATGGGAGGTTTGGTGTGGGGATTGATCGAACCTACTTGGCTCAGTATGGGTGCAGGCCCGTGATGTACTTCCCATATGCCCCAAACGACCGGGGGACGGCATACGGCAAATGCCTGATTCAAGACATTGAGGCGAAGCACAGGAGGCTTTACGAGCTGGCAGAGGCGGAGGACCTGGAAAGGTACTCCCGGTCGATGGGGGAGGTTCCTGAGCATGCCCAGATGTCCTGCATTGAAGACGCATTCAGCAAGGATTTCCTGGCGTTCGTGAAGGCATACGACTACACGCTTCCTAATGAGCACGCGGACTGCTTCTACATGGAGCGAGAATGGCGACGTATCGGGAATGTCATGTTCACTGAGGACAGCCTGAGGCAGGTTGTTATCCCACGAGGATTCAGGGAAAGGCTGCTAGCAAAGCATCCGGAGCTTGAGGCGAAGCTGGTCCTGCTGTAACCCCCATTGAGCTACATCTTCACAGTCAATCAAGGCATAGCCTGTTTCGGCTGGAAATATCGTCCTACCGTCGCGGGGGCTTACCGCTTAAGCATTGGTTATTTTTTGCGCAGATTAAGGCGCTGAGAATCCAAAATATCGAGCAAGGTTCTGGGAAGGCGTCATAGGGTCAGGCAACACAAAGGGCTACCGAGTAGCCCTTGTACTTTTTCGTCGCGTCTAGCTGTTATCCGGCCTTGTTCCAAAGGCGTTTGACAGTGGACAGACTCACCTCAAGCTGAGCAGCCACTTCGCTCTGTGATTTACCTTCTGCCTTCAGGGATTGCACCTGTTCCACGCTGGTAGCGGCAGGACGGCCCAGGGCCTTCCCTTCGCTCTTTGCACGCTCCAAGCCTGGGCAACCGCCGTAACCGACAAGATCGCGCGCGGCCATCAGCCCAGCTCGAAGGTCGTGACGCCGAAGACACGTTCGTGCGCGAGAGCCGGAGGAGGGCCGAGATACATGCGCGCGCAGCCGAAGACCTCGAGCATCCCCTGTTGCTGCACGAGCTCCATCGCGGCGCAGTTGTACTCCGGGGCGTCGAGGAACAGCGGGCCACCCGCGGCGAAGCCGGCCAGGTGCGAGTAGAGGGCATTGGCCGCCAGGGTGTCATCGGCGAACAAGGGGCCGATCTTGCAGCCTTCCCCGCAGCGCCGCACCACGCCAAATCCGCTCAGCCTTCCCTCGCGCCGGCAACCCAGGGCGAGCGCATCGGGTTGGGCTATCCACCCTCTCAGGAAGGTCGGGCGCGCGGCTGGGAAGCAGGTGCGGTCGTAATCGAGAACCTGATCGAACGGAAAGATAGCCAGCGGGACTATGTCCTGGTCGTCAACCCGCGAGGTTGCCGGACGTTCGGAGATCTCGGCACGAAAACGCAGGTTGCGATGGGAGAAGACGAAGCCACCCTTGGCGTAGTAGTCCTGCATCGCGAAGACGCCGTCCATACCGATGCTCGCACCCGGGCGCAGACGGGCGAGGAGTCGCTCGCGGCGGGCGTGCCAGAGGGCATTGCCGAGACCCTGTCCGCGATATTCGGGCCGGACGATGAAGAAACCCATGAAGCCGAATTCGCCGTTGTAGGAGGTGATGGCGCCGCCGCCAATCAACTCGCCATCAAGGTCCGCCGCGATGAAGGCCTCAGGGTCCGTAGCCCAGAACAGCTCGGCATCGTGAAGGCCGGGATTCCAACCCTCGCGTGCAGCCCAGCCAACGAGTTCGTCCAGCTCGGAGCGGGTCATGTTGCGTATCACCAGCTGATTCGACACCTCGATGTGCTCCTCAGTCGCTAGTCGAGCGCGCGGTCCATCTCCCGGGGCCGGGGACATCAGGGTGCGTGCAAGCCGAAAAGCTAATGCCGGACGACCGGCGTAAGCGGGCCGCTATAGCGTGGGCCCTGTCCAGTCCGTTCCTTTTCGGTATAGCGTCAACTCAAGTATCGATCCAGGCCAGCGCAACCAGGGGGTACTTCAGGCATCGCGCAAGAGGTCATGGGCATCGAGCAGCCTGTAGGCAATCTCCGGACGCCGCTCCAGCCCTCGGCGAATCGCCGCCGGGATCGACTGGCGGGTTTTACGACAGAGTCCGGGCAGTTCGTCGATGTGAATACCGATGCCGCGCATGCTGCGCACTTCGTTGAGGCTTGGAGCGATCTCCAGGCGGATGCCTAACTGCTCGCGCATCCGCAGTTGCATATGCTCGAGGTCGGCCACGCACTCGATATTTTCCAGCCGGTCGAGCAGGCGCCTTTCCTCCTGGCGGGTCAGGCGCAGGATGCGCAGATCGGCGCCGGGAGTGTCCTGCAGTCGCTCAAGCCCGCAGATGCAGGCTCCGGGCGGGCAGGGTTGACGGGTTGGGAATGGGGGCGTCATGGACTCCAATCATAACGATCCGAGAGCGCCGTTGCCCATGAAGTTCGTAGAGGCATGCAGATTCGGGCTGTCTGAATCGCCAGCGCTTTTGTAGACATTTCTGAACGTCTGCAATGGGGCGGTAGCTGCCTGACACAAATGGCCGGAACCGACCCTTAGCTGCCTGAAGAGGCTGGCAAGGACGATGCCTGCTTTGTGTCCGGAGAGGATGTCTCCTTATCGACATGCTCCTGCCGATGGGGCGAGCTATTGCGTCGAGTAACCAGCAACACTCCAGCCAGAACTAAGCTAGCACCAAGCAACTGCGCTATAGAAACCGGCTCTGACAGTAACAGCCAACTGAAGAAAATCGTCAGGATCGGGCCCAATGTTCCGATCAGAACAGCGCGTGCCGCACCGACACGATGAACAGCGGCTGACAGCCAGAACACGGGTAATACCGTGGAGAAGATGGCCATCGCCGCGCCATAAACGTAGACCGGCATGGGTTGAATCAGGGCGGAAAAAGGCTGGGTTAGCACGAAGTGAATCTGCGTGGCGACGGTGGAAACGATGATGGCTAGTGCGGCAAAGCGGATGGTGCCAAGACGATGAATGGCAATTTCGGCTCCCGCGCTATAGAGCGCGTAGGACAGGGCCGAGCCGAAGACGAAGGCGGCGCCAATCAGCACCGCGTTGATGTCGCCCGCAACCTTCATATCGTGGGCAAAAGCCAGACCAATGCCGGCATATGAAAGCAGCAGCGCGCCAACTTGCCGTCTCTGCAAGCGTTTGCCCATGAAGAGCACACCGATGAGTACGGTAATGGTCGGGTATATGAAGAGAATCAAGCGCTCGAGTGCGGCAGAAATGTACTGCAGGCCAACGAAATCCAGGATGCTGGCCCCGTAGTAGCCAAGCAGGCCAAGCGCGATCAACAGGCTCCAATCTTTACGATTGAGCGGCGGTGCAGATCTACACAGCCACAGGGTGGCCCAAAGAGCGATTGGCAAGGCAAACGTCATACGCAGGGTTAGGAGCGTTACGGCGTCCACCGGTGCAACGGCATAGGCCAATTTGACGAAAATCGCCTTAAAGGAAAAACCAAAAGCGGCAAGGATGGCAAACACGATGCCTAATCGTTCGGCTGACCAAGTTTTCCATGGCATGGCTGCTTGAATCCCAGAGAGTTTTCCTGGGTCGAATGATTGCTGGTGTAGAATTCCTTCGAAATTGGCTTTTTCGCAACAGATCGTTCGGATTTAACCAACTCATATGCACTATGACCTGACGGACCTTCGCCTTTTTGTCGCGATTGCCGAAGCGAAGAATCTGACCCGTGGAGCCGCACGCGTAAATCTGGCGGCGTCATCGGCCAGTCATCGCATGCGCTTGCTGGAAGAGTCGATCGGTACCCCGTTGTTGATTCGCGAGCCCCGTGGAGTCCGCTTGGCCCGTGCAGGCGAGGCGCTGCTGCGCCACGCGCGTCAGGTATTTGCCCAACTCGAACAAATGCACGCTGACCTCACGCCCTACGCCAAAGGGGTGCGGGGGCATGTCAGCCTGTGGGCTAACACGCACGCCACGCATACGTTTCTGCCGGATAGTCTCTCGACCTTTTTAAAGCGTCATCCTCAAGTCAGTATTTCACTGGAGGAACACACCAGTCCCGAAGTGGTCATGGCTATTGCTCGCGGCGAGGTGGAGGTCGGTGTCGTGGCAGATTCGGTTGAAGGGGCTGAAGTTGAACTGATCCCCTACCGCGCTGACCGGCTGGTGCTGATTGCACCGTCGGATCACCCGCTTGCCCAACGGGCCAGCACTACTTTTGCAGAGGTATTGGATTACCCCTTCGTGATGCTGCATTCAGGATCGGCCATTCATACCTTTACGATGAATGCGGCAGCCGCGCTCGGGCGGCATCTGGAAGTGCGAATTCAGGTACGCAGCTTCGAAGCGGTTTGCCGGATGGTCAGTGCGGGTGTTGGCTTGGGACTGGTGCCATGCAGCGCGGTAACAGATGGGGCTCCCCGTGCCCCTCTGACCGTTATTGAGCTTGAAGAGTCTTGGGCACAGCGAGACTTGAAAGTGTGCGTTCGAAAACGGGAGTTGTTGTCGAGGTTTGCTTCTGATCTGGTCGCCTGTCTAACCGACAGCGATGTGGATCTGGTTTAACGCAATCCCCTGCCGAGTTTACTGAAAAGCATTGGGGGCTGATTCGACGCAGGCGATATCAGCGGGCACTTGCGTCGAGTATCAACCGCTCAATAAATCCATTGACCGTTATTGGCCGAACTGAGCCTGTTATGACAGGCAGCTAGCAGCCATAAGCGCTCACTCGCAAGCGACTACGAAAGACGGGGCGATTCAGGATTCCACCGGCCTGTGTGCCTACGACAAGACCCAGCAAGGATAAGACCATCACGATCTGAAGTGGCTTCATCAGTTCCTCCAGCCAGGTTGGCGGCAACGCCCCACCATTTGAATGCGCCCCGCGCTGTCAGAGCGTGCTGTTGGCGATCTGAAGTATCGAATGCCTGGCGCCAGTGCGAAGCCAGGCGTTCATTCGGCTCACTGCCAGACTGGATGCGCAGCACGCCAGTCGAGAGGGCCCGGTCAACGCTCAGCTTGCCGTTCTCCAGGGCGATCAAGACGCCTTCGCCGATGATCACCACGGTTTCCTCAGGCGCCGGCCTGGGTGAGTGCGCCGTCATCTGCAGGTCGTTGTCCACCTGCTCGAAGCGCGCCCATAGCCCAGGCTCGACCAGCAGCAGGTTGAAGCGCTCGTTACCGTTGGTGGACGAAAGCGCCACGCGCAGACTGTCGAGGATCAACAGCGCGCGACGCATGCCGAAGCCGCCCTGCAGCGGGATGGGTCTGGCGATGAGCTTGCCTTTGTAAGCGTCATGGATGGCCAGCGCCACCGGCAGCGAGGCCGGGTGCGCGGCTGTCAGGTCTACGGCCATGCCGTCGTAGCCGCAGGCCAGGGCGCTGGGGTTGGCGCCGCCGAGCAGCAGCGCCAGGGCGAGGGCCAGGAGGTGCCGGCTGATCATGGGGTGACTATGTTGAACCAGAAGTCGAACTTGTCGAGCAGGCCCATAAACTCGGCGAAAGCCTCTGGTCGGCCGTCGAACTTCAGCTCGCCGGAAGCCACCTTCTGCTCCAGGGTCGCCTTGCCCAGCTGGATGTCTTCCAGGGTGGTCTTGCTCATGGTCAGGCCGACATCGGCCTTGGCGTCCGGCTCGGGCTCGTAGGTCAGCACGCCGTTCTCCACGGTCAGGGCGTAGCGCTTGCCCAGATCGGTGAAGTTGTAGTTGAGCACCAGCTTCTTGCCCGCGGCGCGTTCGCCGTTGAGACGCACGGCCAGGTAGTCGAAGAGCATCTCCGGGGTCATGGCGCGGATCACGTCTGGGCTGGCGGTGATGGTGCCACCGCCGGCCGGCACGCCGTTGCGCAGCTCAAAGGCGCCTTGCAGGTAGATCGAATGCCAGGGGCCGGATTCGGCCTGATAGCCCAGCTGTTCGTAAGTATCGGCCAGCAGGTTTTTCGCCGCGGCGTTGTCCGGCTCGGCGAACACCACCTGTTTCGCCGCTTCGGCGACCCAACGGTACTCGCCCTTGGCGAAGTCGGCGCGGGCCTTCTCCAGCGCCGCTGCCGCGCCGCCCATATACTCGAGGTATTTCTTCGCCGCCGCTTGCGGCGGCAGCTTGTCGAGGTTGGCTGGGTTGGCGTCGTACCAGCCCAGGTAACGCTGGTAGACGGCCTTGGCGTTGTGCTTGAGAGTGCCGTAGTTGCCGCGCCCGGCCCAGAAGGCTTCCAGCTCCGGCGGCAGCTTGATCGCCTCGGCGATTTCTTCGGCGTTCATGCCCAGGTTGAGCATGCGTACTGACTGGTCGTGGGTGTACTTGTAGATGGCGCGTTGCTTCTTCAGGTAGTCGCCGATCTGCGCCTGGCCCCACTGCGGCCAGTGGTGGCTCTGGAAGCGCACCTCGGTCTTGTCGCCGAACAGGGCGATGGTTTCGCCGATGTACTTCGACCACTGCAGACCGTCGCGCACCTGCGCGCCGCGCGGCGTGAGGATGTTGTGCATGTTGCTGGTGGTGTTCTCGGCCATCCACATGGCCTTGGTATCCGGGAAGTAGGTGTTCATTTCCGCCGGCGCCTCGGTGCCTGGGGTCATCTGGAACACCATCTTCACCCCGTCGATATTCAGCTCCTGGCCGGTCTTTCTGATCAGCTCGGTGGGCTGGATCAGGGTGACGGTGCCAGCCGAGGTGGTCATCCCCAGACCGGCGCTGACGCCGCCCTGCGGGTTGCGCGGCAGCAGCGCGCCGAACATGTAGATGGCGCGGCGGGCCATGGCATTGCCGGCGATCACGTTCTCGCTGACCGCATGCTCGCTGAAGCCCTCGGGCGCGACGATGCGTACCTTGCCGGCCTTGACGTCAGCCTCGTCGACTATGCCGCGCACGCCACCGAAGTGGTCGAGGTGCGACTGGCTGTAGACCACGGCGACCACAGGTTTCTTGCCCAGGTGCTCGCTCACCAGCTCATAGGCGGCCTTGGCAGGTTCCGTGCTGATCAGCGGGTCGAAGACGATCCAGCCGGTCTTGCCCTCGATAAAGGTGATGTTCGAGACATCAAAGCCACGCACCTGGTAGATGCCATCGGTGACCTTGAACAGGCCGTACTGCAGGTTCAGCTGGGCATTGCGCCACAGGCTGGGGTTGACGCTGTCTGGCGCCGGCTTGTCCAGGCCGATGTACTGCTTGTAGCTCTCCAGGTCCCACACCAGCTTGCCGCTGGCGTCCTTGATGGTCAGGGTGTCCGGCTTGGCGATGAAACCACGCTGAGCGTCCTCGAACTCGCGCTTGTCATTGAACGGCAGCGCCGCCAATACCGCCTGCTGGGCGACCTTGGTGGTCTCGCTCGCGGGCTTGGTGGGGGCCGGGGTGGCCTGGGCGATTGCGCTGGCCAGCAAGGCGCAGGCCAGGCCCGCGGCGGTCAGGCATTTCAGGGAGTGTTGCATGCTGGGCATCCTCATTGTTATTGGTGTGTGGCGGTAACCCGTGGCCATCAGGCCCGGGCGACCCATTCGGCTGCACGCTCGGCAATCATGATCGACGCCGCGTTGGTGTTGCCGCCGACCAGGGTCGGCATGATCGAGGCGTCCACCACGCGCAGCCCTTGGATGCCATGGACCCTCAGCTGGCTGTCCACCACCGCGCCTTCGTCGTTGCCCATGCGGCAGGTGCCCACCGGGTGGTAGATCGAGTCGGTGCGCCGGCGCAGCAACTCGATCAGTTGCTCGTCGCTGTGCAGGCCGTGGCTGTGTATGTCCTTCAGGCCGAAACGGGCCATGGGCGCCTGCTCGACTATCTCCCGCGCCAGGCGGTAGCCCTTGAGCAGGGTCTGTACGTCATCGTCATGGCCGAGGAAGTTGGGGTCGATGCGCGGCGGGGCACTGGGGTCGGCCGACTGCAGGCCGACGCTGCCGATGCTCTTGGGCCGCAGCACGCAGATATGACAGCTGAAGCCGTGGCCCCAGTGCAGCTTGCGGTTGTGGTCGTCCAGCATGCTGACCACCGAGTGCAGCTGCACGTCCGGCCGGGCCAGCTCGGCGCTGGTCCTGAGGAAGGCGCCGCCCTCGGCGAAGTTGCTGGCCAGCGGGCCGCGCTTGCGCGCCAGGTACTCGACCAGTGCCGAGCCCATCTTCAGGCTGCCGCCCAGGGAGTAGCCGAGCAGGGAGTTGTCGCTGCTCTTGTAGCACTGCACCACGTCCGGGTGGTCCTGCAGGTTCTGGCCAGCGCCGGGCAGCTCATGCTGCACGGCTATGCCCTGGGGTTTGAGTTCCGCCTCTGGGCCGATGCCGGAGAGCATCAGCAGCTGCGGGCTGCCGAAGGCGCCGGCGCTGAGCAGCACTTCCCGGCGCGCCTTCAGTTCCTGGCTACGGCCCTTGATCCGCACCTGCACGCCGGCCGCCTGCTGGCCCTGCAGCAGGATGCGCTCGGCATGCGCCCCGGTCAGCACGGTGAGGTTCTTGCGCGTCTGGCGGATAGGTTTGAGGAAGGCGGTGGCGGTGCTCCAGCGCCGGCCGTCACGAATGGTCACGTCGTACTGGCCGACCCCTTCCTGCTCGGCGCCGTTGAAGTCGGCGTTGTAGCGGTGCCCGGCCTGCTGCCCGGCCTCGATGAAGGCGTGGGTGGCGGCGTGCGCCTCGATCTGGCCGACATACAGCTCGCCCTGTTCGCCATGGAGGTCGCAGGCGCCGCGGTGATTCATCTCGCTCTTGCGAA
>JBOICE010000359.1:0-2456 GCA_050739815.1 Pseudomonas sp.
TTCGCGTTTTTCACCGCGGTAGCTACGTCTGGAGTTACGGTGCCGACTTTCGGGTTAGGCATCAGGCCGCGCGGGCCGAGGATCTGACCCAACTGACCGACAACGCGCATTGCGTCCGGGGAAGCGATGACCACGTCGTAGTTCAGGTCGCCAGCTTTCATTTCAGCAGCCAGCTCGTCCATGCCAACGCGATCGGCGCCAGCAGCCAGGGCGGCTTCAGCAGCCGGGCCTTGAGTGAACACGGCAACGCGAACGGTTTTGCCAGTGCCGTGCGGCAGCACGGTGGCGCTACGTACGACCTGGTCGGATTTACGCGGGTCAACACCCAGGTTCACGGCGATATCAACCGACTCGGTGAACTTGACGTTGGACAGCTCGCTCAACAGGTTTGCCGCTTCTTCGAAGCCGTAAGCCTTGCCCGGAACGATTTTCTCGGCGATAGCTTTTTGGCGCTTGGTCAACTTAGCCATTACACACCCTCCACGTTGAGGCCCATGCTGCGAGCGGAGCCGGCGATAGTGCGCACGGCCGCATCCATATCAGCTGCAGTCAGATCGGCATTCTTGGTTTTTGCGATCTCTTCTAGCTGAGCACGGGTCACGGTGCCTACCTTGACGGTATTCGGGCGCGCGGAACCGCTAGTCAAACCAGCAGCCTTCTTCAGCAGAACCGAAGCCGGGGTGCTTTTGGTTTCAAAGGTAAAGCTGCGATCGCTGTACACAGTGATGATCACTGGAGTCGGCAGACCAGGTTCCATGCCCTGAGTCTTGGCGTTGAACGCCTTGCAGAATTCCATGATGTTCACGCCGTGCTGACCCAGAGCCGGACCAACGGGCGGGCTTGGGTTGGCCTGCGCAGCCTTTACTTGCAGCTTGATATAAGCCGTTATTTTCTTAGCCATGAGCTACTCCAATTACGGGTGCTAGCGCCTTGCGGCTCCCCGGTTACTTGCATGTTTATCCCAGTGACGAAAAAACCCCACAGCCTATGACTGCGGGGTACGGGATGCCTTGCCAGCTATGCCTTCTCGACCTGGCTGAACTCCAACTCGACCGGGGTGGAACGACCAAAAATGGTCACAGCTACCTGAATCCGGCTTTTTTCGTAATTCACTTCTTCGACCACACCACTGAAGTCAGCGAAAGGACCGTCGACAACGCGGACCATCTCGCCTGGCTCGAACAAGGTTTTTGGCTTCGGCTTGTCGCTACCATCCGCGACGCGACGCAAGATTGCATCAGCCTCTTTATCAGTGATAGGTGCCGGCTTATCCGCGGTACCGCCGATAAAGCCCATGACCCGAGGGGTATCCTTGACCAAGTGCCAAGTCCCTTCGTTCATGTCCATCTGCACCAGAACATAGCCCGGAAAAAATTTGCGTTCGCTTTTACGCTTCTGGCCATTGCGCATTTCCACCACTTCTTCAGTGGGGACCAGAATTTCGCCGAACCCATCTTCCATGCCAGCCAGCTTGACGCGCTCAACCAAGGAGCGCATGACATGCTTCTCGTAACCCGAGTAAGCATGCACAACATACCAACGCTTAGCCACGGGACACCTTTAACCAACAATCAGGGAAACAAGCCAGCCCAGCAGGGAATCAAGCCCCCACAGCAACAGCGCCATTACCAATACAACAGCCACAACAATCAGCGTGGTCTGCGTGGTTTCCTGGCGGGTTGGCCAAACGACTTTACGGATTTCAACACGAGCTTCTTTTGCGAGCCCGAAAAACGCTTGCCCCTTAGTGGTCTGCAGGCCTACAAATGCAGCTACAGCCGCAAGCACCAACAAACCCAGGACACGATACAGAATCGGCTCACCAGAGAAGAACTGATTGCCGACCACGCCAACCACTACCAAAGCAGTAACCACCAGCCACTTCAGGAGATCAAAGCGAGAATCTTTGGCTTCAGCCTTAACAGTCATTTACGAGGATCCTGTGAAAGACGTGCCAGTTTTAACCACTGCGTAAAACTGGCAGGTCAGGAGGGAATCGAACCCCCAACCTACGGTTTTGGAGACCGTCGCTCTGCCAATTGAGCTACTGACCTAAAACAAAATCAGGCCGACCATTATGCCGGCCTGACAGGGGTAGATCAACGATTACTCGATGATTTTGGCAACTACACCAGCGCCAACGGTACGACCGCCTTCACGGATGGCAAAACGCAGACCGTCTTCCATCGCGATCGGAGCAATCAGGGTGACAACCATTTTAATGTTGTCGCCCGGCATTACCATCTCAACGCCTTCTGGCAATTCGCAGTTACCGGTTACGTCAGTTGTACGGAAGTAGAACTGCGGACGGTAGCCTTTGAAGAACGGAGTGTGACGACCGCCTTCTTCCTTGCTCAGAATGTACACTTCGCCTTCGAACTTGGTGTGCGGTTTGATGGTGCCCGGCTTGGCCAATACTTGACCACGCTCAACATCATCACGCTTGGTGCCACGCA
>JBOICE010000360.1:0-9108 GCA_050739815.1 Pseudomonas sp.
GCACCAGGGGCGAAGTAGGCGAAGAAGGGTCGCCCGCTGTTAACCTGCTGCTGATCACGAATGTCGGCAATGGCCTGGTCGGCCAGATCGACCGTCAGGTGGTAGCCCTTGGGGTAGACCATCGGTAACTGCTTGTTGTCCTGCACCAGCAACGGCGCCCACTGGTCGGTCTCGCCGCCGAGGAAGCCATAGAAGCGCTCGAAGCCGAGGCCGAGCGGCCATTGGTCGAAAGGTCCGGCCTGGGTATAGGAGGTATAGGGCGTCAGGTGCCACTTGCCGTAGGCCATGGTGTTGTAGCCATTCAGCTTGAGCACCTCGGCGATGGTCGCCGCGCTGCGCGGAATGTTCGCATTGGAGCCTGGAAAGCCGGTCGCCGCTTCGGTGATCGCGGCCATCCCCACCGAGTGGTGGTTGCGCCCGCTCAGCACCGCCGAACGGGTTGGCGAGCACAGCGCCGCGGTGTGGAAGTCGGTGAAGCGCACGCCCTGCGAGGCGAGGCGGTCGATATTGGGGGTGCGGATCGAGCTGCCGTAGGCGCCGAGCTGCGCGTAGCCGACGTCGTCGAGCATGATCAGCAGGACGTTCGGCGCGCCCTGCGGGGCTTGCAGGGGCGCCACCGGATGCCAGTCCGGCGTCGAGTCCAGGTAGGTCTGACCGATGGTGCCGGCGAACGCCGGAGGCGTTGCGGGCAGTACCCGGCGATCTGGCCCGCTGGAGTCCGCGGCATGGGCGATAGCGCTGAACAACGCGCCAAGTGCCCAGAGTATCGTTGTTGCTTTTAAAGGTCGCCGCTGCGAAGCCCACATACCAAACCTCGTCCCTTTATCTGCATGAAGTCGAGCCGCGATCGACCGCATTTCCTCGGCGATCGCGTGGAGTCATCGCGCTCACTCGAAGCTGATCATGATCTTGGCGTGCTCGTCGGGCTTGGCTAGGGCGTCGAAGGCGCCCGCCACACCCTCCAACCCGACCTTGCCGGTGATCATCGGCGCCGCGTCGAGCTTGCCGTCGGCCAGGGCAAAGAGGGTTTGAGCAAACTCTTCGCCGGTGTAGCCGAAGGAGAAATGCACGTTCATCTCCTTGCCGATGCCGATCAGCGGTTCGATCTGGTCGGTTTCCATGCACACGCCGACCACGATCAGGCGCGAGCGCGGCGGCGCGTTCTGGATCACCTGCTGGATCAGGCCGGGAATGCCCACGCACTCGAACACCACGCAGGGTTTGGGCTGCGGGCCCAGGCCGAGCAGCGCCATCGGCCCGTTGATGTCGTAGCCCGTCGGCGCCGCGACCTGCAGCCAGGACTGGTAGGGCGATTGCTCGGCCGGATTGACCACGATGTCGGCGCCGAGCTTCTCGGCCAGCGCGCGACGCTTGGCGGAGAAGTCGGCCGCCACCACCGGGCCGATGCCGCGGGCCTTGAGCGCGGCGATCACCGCCAGGCCGATCGGGCCGCAGCCGATCACCACCGGCACCTCGTCGCCGCCCAACTGGGCGCGGTTGACCGCATGCACGGCCACGGTCAGCGGCTCGGTGAGTGCGGCGATGTCCGCCGGCAGGTCGCCCGGCACCGGGATGAGCATCTGCTCGGCCAGCACCATCTGCTCGCCGTAACCACCCGGGTAGCGGTTGGAGAAACCCACGTGGTCGAAACGGGTCGGGCTGATCACGAAGGGCAGCGAGCAGACGCGGGTGCCGACCTTGAGCGACTTGTCGCTGCCCGGGCCGTGGTCGAGGATCTCGGCGCAGTACTCATGGCCGAAGACCACGTCCTGCTTGGCGTCGAAGGCCACCGGGATGTTGCCGCGCTTGAAATTGGCCAGCACATGTTCGCAGTGGTGGAACATGTGCAGGTCCGAGCCGCAGATGCCGCAGGCCAGGGTCTTGACCAGCACCTCGCCCGGCCCCGGCGTGGGAGCGGCAATGGAATCGACGACCAGCTGCTGGTCACGCATGACGACTGCTTTCATGAGGGGTCCTCCTATGGGTTCGCAGGGCTCCCGGCACCGGCGCACTGCGCCTGATGCCAGGCAGCCGGGTTCATTGCACTGGCTTGGCCAGGCCTAGGTCCTTGGGTGGGTATTTCTGCAAGCTGGCCAGGTGGCGCCCCGCCAGACCGACTACACGCGGCAGGCCCCACTCGAAGTTGCGGTGGCCGGTGCTGCGCGCCTCCTTCGGGTCGGTGTAGAGGTTGTAAACCCAGGGCGAAAGGCCGGTGCCGCTGATGGTCGACTCGTCGATGTTGGAGCCCGGCTGCTTCACGTCGAACACCTTGAAGTGCACCTTGAACTCCTGCCAGCGCATGGCCATCAGCTGCCGCTCGCTGTACATGAACACCGCCTCGCGGTTGGACTGGCCATCGTCGGCCAACAGGAAGGAGCTCTGGTCGACCCCGTCGATGTAACGATCACCGGGGACCTTGTCGGCGACCCCGGCCATTGCCAGGCTGGTGTTGAACAGGTCCATGAGGTCGAACAGGCCGTCGCTCTGCCGGCCGGGCTGAATCATACCCGGCCAGTAGGCGATACCGGGAACTCGCACACCGCCCTCCCAGGTGGTGCCCTTGCCGCCACGGAACGGGGTGTAACCGCCGTCCGGCAGGAGGTCCTCGGAAGGACCGTTATCGGAGGTGAAGAACACCAGGGTGTTGTCCAGTTGGCCGGTATCCTTGAGCGTCTGCAGCAGGCGCCCGACTATGTCGTCGACCTCGATCACGCCGTCCTTGTAGGGGTAGCCCGCCGGGCTCTTGCCCGCATAACCCTTGGCCGGGTAGTTGTCGTTGTGCACGCGGGAGAAGGCGTGCACCAGGTAGAACGGCTTGTCCTGCTTGGCATTGCGGCGGATGAAGTCCTCCGAGAAGTCGGCGAACCGCTGGTCGATCTCGGCCAAGGCCTCGATCGAATCGATGGGTTCGGCGACCTTGGCCAGCTCGCCGCGCTTACCAAAGGTGATGGCCGAGCGGCTGACCTGTTTCAGCGCCGCCATCCGCTCGG
Organism: Pseudomonas sp.; assembly: GCA_050739815.1. Classification (GTDB taxonomy): domain Bacteria; phylum Pseudomonadota; class Gammaproteobacteria; order Pseudomonadales; family Pseudomonadaceae; genus Aquipseudomonas. The sequence continues at coordinate 2,991 of JBOICE010000360.1, forward strand.
GGCGCAACACCAGGTTGGGCACCAGGCGCGCGTCCAGGCCTTGGGAAAATTCGCTGGAGACGCTGAGGATGCCGTAGTACTCGTCGTAGCCGACCTGTTGCGGCTGGAAGCCGTCCGGCTCACCCAGGTGCCACTTGCCTGACAGCGCCGTGGCATAGCCGGCAGCGGACAGCAGGCCGGCGGCGGTCTGTTCCGAGGCCCAGGGGTTCACCTTGGGGCTCTCGCCAGTGAGGATCGGCCGGGTCAGGCCGGTGCGCGCCGGCAGACGACCAGTCATCAGTGCCGAGCGGGTCGACGTGCAGGTTGGCTGGGCATAGGTCGAGGTCAGCTTCAGGCCACCGGCTGCCAGGCTGTCGATATGGGGAGTTGGGGCGCCAATGCCGACGCCACCGCCATAGGCGCCGGGATCGCCCCAGCCCAGGTCATCGACCATCAGGATGAGAATGTTCGGTTTGCGTCCGGTGCGCTTCCCCAACTCGGTCAGTTTTTCTGCTGCGGCCTTCTGCTGCTGCGGATGGGCGATGACCGGTTCAAGGTTATCAGCCGGCGCGCGCGACTGGATGAACGGGTCTCCAGCAGGCGCCGCCGCCAGGGGCAGGCTGGTACCCAGGATCAGGCCCAGCGCCAAGGCAAGCTGTGAGAGTCTTGTCAGCATTGTTGTCCTCTTCACTCAAATGCGCGGGTGGACGGATCGCTTGGTCGCGCCCCATCCACCGGCTTGGTTTCAGTTCAGTTGGCCCGTCTCACGCAGCCAGGCTTCGGAGCGGCGCAGCCCTTCGTCCAGCGGAACCTTTGGCTGGTAGCCGAGCAGGGTCCTGGCCTTGGCGCTGGAGATATCGCCCTTGCGAGCGAACATGTACATGGCATCGGGCGTGACCTCGTTCGGCCGCTCGAGCAACACGTTGACGCCCCAGATGACCCGGGTCAGCGCGACTGCAGCCCACAGTGGCAGGCTGCGCGGCGAGCCGCTGCGCCCGGCCCAGCGCCAGTGATTGGAGAAGAAGTCCCTGCAGGTGGTCGCCGAATGGCCGCACAGGTGGAACACCTGGCCCCTGGCCTGTGGCAGGCCCGCGGCTAGCATGACGCCATCGAGCAGGTCGTCGACATACACCGGCGTGAACACACCGCGCCCGCCGTTCGGCAGGATCAAAGCGCCGACCTTGGCCATTTTCAGCGGCTCGCTGAGCCAGGCCCGCGAGCCAGGGCCATACACGTCGCCCGGTCGCACCACGGTGCAGTCGATCTCGCCTGCGGCATGGGCGGCCAGCACCAGGTGCTCGCTGGCACCCTTGGCCACGCCGTAGCGATACTGAGTGCCTATCACCACGTCGCAACGCTCATCGGCCTGATCCGGATAGTCCCAGCCCAACGCGGCAATCGAGGAGAACTGCACGAAGCGCTTGGCGCCCCCGGCGATTGCCGCGTCCAGGCAGTTGCGGACACCGCGTACAGACACCTCGCGGTAAAGCTTCCAGGGCGCCGCCAGCGACACCACGGCGGCGGTGTTGATGAACAGCTCGCAGCCCTTGGCGTGCGCGGCCCATTGGTCCGGCTGGGCGAGGTCACCGGCCACTACGTTGTTCGCCGGATCGGCGCGCAGGTCCATGCCGCGCACCTCGGCGCCCAGCGCTTTATAGCGTTCAAGCAGGGCGCGGCCGATAAAGCCGCTGGCGCCGGTAATGAATACGGAGCGCGGCACCTCGGGCGTCTGCCCTTGCGCGCCGACAGGCAAGGCGGAGTTCGTCATCGGAATTCCCTATGGCGGATACGCAGCGGCTCGCGCATCCCGGGGAATACCGGGAATGGGGCGAGCGGCCTATGGGAGGATGCGGGCGCCAAGCCAGCGCCCGCCGCCGGTGATCAGCCGACGGTGTAACCGGCCTGGCCCGGACGGATGTACTTGGCCGGGTCCATGCCGCGCTCCTTAACCAGGCGATCGAGCATCTGCATGATGTCGCTGGCGTCCATGATGTTGACGAAGTTGCCGTCCTGGTCGAAGTTGACGTTGGCGCCGTAAACCACCATGAAGGTGTCGGTCGGCTCGGTATTGTCCGCCGGGGTCATGAAGGTGTGGATCGAGCCGCCCGGCTCGTACAGGTAGCAGCCGGCGGTCTGCGGCTGATCCGGATGCTCGACGTAGTTCCACTTGCCGGACAGGGTGAACAGGTGCACGGTGCCGGTGTGGTAGTGGCAGGGCAGCATCACGCCCGGCTGGAAGATCACCCGCAGCACCCAGATGCCGACGTTGGGGTCGAGGAACAGCGGCTGCACGTCGACACCAGGAAAGTACGGCGCCATGGCGTTCTCGTAGATCGGCAGTTCCTTGGTGTCGAGAGTCAGCAGCTCTTTGTGGTCGTAGACGGGGATGGGCATAGCCATTGTTGTTCTCCTCTTATCAGACGTAAGGACTCAGCAGAGTTCTGTCAGCCATACTGCGTCTGCCCCTCCCATGCGACTTGTCATTTCGCGCCAAGCCCTGATCAATTCCTGACAGCCTCGGAACATGCAACAGTGAACCCTTGCCATCCGCGCCACAAACTTGACTTATCGCGCCATCGCGCCAAGTATTTCCCTCAGCCGCCCTCCTCTTCAGGGCGAGACCTCCCCCAAGAGCAACAACAAGAACGGGCCCCGAGATGACCTATCTGACTCGCGCTTCAGCACTGTCCGGCTTCCATGAGTTCGCCGCTGGCAAGGCGCTCAAGCCCGCGGTTCTGCTGCGAGAGGCAGGCCTTCCAAGCGATATCCTGGAGCAGCCGGACAGCCTGATTTCCTACCGCCGATTCGCGCTTTTGCTGGAGTTGTGCGCGCAGGCCAGTGATAACCCCTCCTTCGGCCTTCAGTTCGGATTGCATCAGGGCGTCGGCATCTTCGGCTCACTGCTTTACCTGGTTCGCAACGCCAAGAATGTGGGCGAAGCACTGCATGACCTCGGCCAGTACTTCCATATCCACAACAACGCCGCCGAAGTCGTCGTCCAGCTCCAGGAAGATCATGCCCTGCTCTGTTACTCATCCCAGGTCGAGGATCTTCCCGGCAATCGCCAGCTCAGCGAGCTCGCCATTGGCGTCGGGCACCAGCTGATGCGCACCTTGCTGGGCAGTCGTTGGCAGCCATCGGCGGTGTTGTTCCAGCATGCACCTCTGGCCCCGCCATCGACCTATCGCCGGCTGCTCGGCATGACACCGCGGTTCAACAGCTCCTTCGATGCCTGGATGTTCGACACCAAGCTCCTGAGCGTGCCCTTGAGCGATGCCGACCTGGGGCTGCACCGCCTCATGCAGCAGCACCTCGACACCCTGAGCGGATTGAAGAGCAACGAGCTGCCGAACTACGTTCAGCGCTTGCTGCGCAACTTCCTCCCCAATGGCCGGGTAACGGTCGAGTACATCGCCGACTTCATGAAGCTCAGCCCTCGCTCCCTGCAACGCCATCTGGCCGAGGCGGGCACCTCGTTCCAGCAATTGCTGGATCAGACCCGGCAGTCGATGACGGTGCGCTACCTGAAGGAGTCGAACATCAACCTGACCCAGCTCGCCGAGATCCTCGGCTACGCCGACCAGAGCGCATTCACCCGAGCGTTCCAGCGTTGGTACGGGGTGAGTCCACGCGAGTGGATCAAGCAACAGAACCTTCGCTCCCAGAGCCGGCTGCTGAAGCGCTGAGAACCTGCGCTCAGGCCTATTCGAACCAGGCCTGCAAGACCCTGGAGGCACCCTGCCGGCCTTTCCGAGCTGGCAGCATTTATCAAGTTCTTGGCGTGAAATACGCTTAATTTCCCCGCCTCCGCTGTCCATCATCCCCACTGCCAGCCCCCTCGTACCTGCCCTATCGCTGGGCGGTGGCCGGCTGCTCCAGGCCAACCGAGCCTGTTCCAAGCCCAAACAACAATAATCAGGAGGGTGTTGCATGACCCCATCCACAGGCTCCCAAGCCCAAGTCCATGACCGCAGACTGCTGGCCCGTACCGCACTGGCCCTTACGCCACTGGCGCTCGCCATTTCCCTGGAAACCCACGCTGTCGAATTCGAATGGGGCGAAGTCACTGGGCGTGCCAATGGCAGCATCAGTGCCGGCGCCATCTGGAATGCCGAGAAGCCCAACGGCGACTTCATCTTCCAGGGCAACGCCAACAGCATCGGTTACGGCGCGCCCGGCCAGTTCAACCCTAGCGGTGCGCGTAACGTCGACGACGGTCGCCTCAACTTCCGCAAACGCGATGTGGTTTCCTCGCCCGTCACCCTGCTCGGCGAGATGGAACTGAACTGGCGCAACTACGGCGCCTTTATCCGCGGCAAGGCCTGGTACGACTACACCCTGAGCAATCGCGAGGTGGACTTCGGTCACTCGTCCAACGGCTACCAGCCCGACAGCAAGCTGGACGACAGCCACTTCGACGACCTGGCCAAGTTCCAGGGCGTGGAATTGCTCGACGCCTATGTCTTCGGTGACTTCGACATCGCCGACCACCCGCTGCATGCGCGCGTCGGCAACCAGGTGGTCAACTGGGGCGAAGGCCTGTTCTTCCAGAACGGCATCAACTCGATCAACCCGATCGACGTCGCCGCCCTGCGCCGCCCCGGCTCGCAACTCAAGGAAGCCCTGGTGCCGGTGCCGATGCTCTACGGCAACTTCGGCCTGACCGATGCCCTGAGCCTGGAGGCCTTCTACCAGGTCAAGTGGCGCCAGACCGTGCTGGAAGGCTGCGGCACCAACTTCAGCTCCAATGACTTCATCACCGATGGCTGCTTCGGCGTGCCGCGCCTGGCTCCGGCGGCCGACCCCAACGACCCCTTCGCCTACGCCAACGACCTGATCATCCGCCGCGCCGGGGACAACGAACCCTCCGACTCCGGCCAGTTCGGCCTGGCCCTGCGCTACTTCGCCGACAGCATAGGCACCGAATTCGGCGCCTATGCGATGAACATCCACTCGCGCACGCCGTTTTCCAGCATCATCACCGACACGCGGCCCGCCGCCGGCGCGGGCTGGCTGCCGGGCCAGCAGCGCTCCAACTCCCAGTACTTCGCGGACTTCCCCGAGGACATCCGCATCTTCGGCCTGAGTTTCTCCAGCAACCTGTGGGGCACCTCGGTGTTCGGCGAGTACAGCTACCGGCCCAACCAGCCGGTGCAACTGGCTACCGGTGACCTGATCCCGGCCTTCGGCTCGCCGCAGAGCCCGGCCCTCTTCCCGGTGCTGATCGGCGAGAACCTGACCCTCGGCCAGGATGCCCTGAGGGCCGCCCCTGGCTCGGTCTACAACGGCTACGACCGTCGCGAGATCTCCCAACTGTCGCTGGGCTTCATCAAATCGATTCCGCAGGTCCTGGGCGCCGACAACCTGGCCCTGCTCGGCGAAGTGGGCATGAAGTACATGCACGACCTGCCCAGCCTGGAGAAGCGTCGCTACCTCAAGACCGACATCTACGGCAGCGACCTGGCCAACGGCAGCGCGGCGGGCTGCGCCGTCGGGGCAACCGTGAACAAGTACAAGAAATACGCCTGCTCTGAGGACGGCTATGCCACCGATTTCTCCTGGGGTTACCGCCTGCGCGCGCAGCTGAACTACCCAGGCCTGTTCGCCGGCATCAACGTCTCCCCCTTCGTCGCCTTCGGCCAGGACGTGGAAGGCTGGTCCTACGACGGCAACTTCGTCGAAGACCGCCTGCTCGGCTCGGTCGGCGTCAAGGCCGACTACCTGCAGGACTACTCCGCCGAACTGTCCTGGTCGGGCACCGGCAACACCCCCTTCGTGGCCACTGACCGCGACTTCATCGCCCTCAGCCTCCGTATGGGCTTCTGATCATGAGGTATGTAATGAACAAACACCTGCTCTCCGCCGCCGTGCTCGGCGGACTCATCAGCCTGGCCAGCGGCAGCGCCCTGGCCAAGCTGGATGCCAGCGAAGTGGCCCGCCTGGGCCAGGACCTGACCCCCACCGGCGCCGAAAAGGCCGGCAACGCCAGCGGCACCATCCCCGCCTGGGACGGCGGCATCACCCAGCCGCCGGCCGGCTATGACGCCAGCGCGGGCTACATCGACCCGTTCGCCAACGAAAAGCCGCTGTACAGCATCACTGCCGCCAACATGGCGCAGTATGCCGACCAGCTGACGGC
>JBOICE010000361.1:0-12161 GCA_050739815.1 Pseudomonas sp.
GTGTTGAACGGAATCAGGTTGCGCTTACTGCCAATGACAACCAGACCTGGCGCGCCACGCGCGGCAGCCGGAACCAGCGCCAGGACGTCGCCATCCTTTTCGATCTGCTGGGTGACAGTCAGGCTGCCCTCTTCACTGTACAGACCCAGCGCTGCAATCTGCCCCGGCACTGGGTGCTCTTCGTTGATGGTTGCAACCAGGTTCGGGACGCTGAACGCCTCGTCTTGAAAAATAGAAATCTCAGCCATGATGGGCTCCTAGAAATGACAACCCCTGCAGCGGCGGGGTTATGGGGTCAGGTTACGGACGGTTGCTCAGGGTCGGATGATGATGCCGAGGGCCAGCAGATCGACGCGGCCAGGCGCATCGAGGCCGGTGAGCTGCCGACCAATCACTTCGGCATCACGCACGATGGCGACCGCGCGGATATCGTTGATCGTGGCATCGACAGGGGCGAAGAGGATGCCTGTGCAGGCACGACGACCATCGTCAGTGCCGTCATCGTCATACGGCCGGTACTCTCCGATGGCCCCAACCACCGTTAGGGTGAAGCGATCACCGACAGCAAAGTCGACAGCGCCATCGCCCAAGGTGAAAGTCAGGCCGCCGCCCACAAACTGGGCGCCGACGTTGCCAACGCCCACCAGGGCACCCATTGGATCAGTCAGTTCAAAGGCGCCACCGTTGGCAGCGGCGGCCGTGATGGCCAGCGAATACACGCCGGTAATCGCCGCGCTGGCGACAACCAGGCCGCTGACGGCGCCATTACCGACGTTCCCGCCAACAGCGGCAGGCGTACCGGCGTTGGCCGCGGTGATCTTGCCGATCAGGGTGCCCGCCGGGAGGATGCCGGCGCCGGCGGTGATGACCACTTCTTCGCGGCTGCGGGTGCCGTTGGCCTCCGAAAGGAGGAACTCACCGGCGTGCAGGCCTTCAGTTTTAATACTCATTTACGCGCTCCTTTCGAGGCATTGGGTTTGCGACTGGCATAGATGGCACCCGGATCGGCTGCCTTGCTTGGGGCTGGCAGGGTTTCATCCAGCGGGGGTTTGTTGCTGATTTCGACCTTGCCGCTGGCCGCGACAACCTTGTCGAGTAACTGCGCGCGGGCGCCTTCGACATCCGCGCCAGCGATGATCAATGCGGCGGACTCATCGGGCAGCTTGGCCAGCACACAGAGGTCGTGCACGGCTTTAGCCCGGACAAACTCGGCCTTGATCGCGGCCTGACTTTTGAGGCCGCTGGCCTTGATCAATGCCTCGGTGACGTTGCCCAGCCCTGCCGCTTTGCAATCGGCCGCCAGTTGGGCAGCGAGCGCGACAGGGTCTGCAACAGGGTCATCTTCCGGTACCGGATCAGGGGTGATTTCTGGCTCAGGTTCAGGCGTTGGAGCCGGCTCGGGAGCGGCCTTGGTGAGCAAGTCCAGTGCAGCCTGCGGGGTATGCTGATAGCGGTTGAGGATTTTGCCGCGGCTGTTGTTAAACTTGGGCTGATCACCCGCCAGCACCTCATCGACGAAACCCAGCTGCTTGGCTTCGGGAGCCGTGAGCCAGGTTTCCTCGGTGATCAGCCGGCGCAACTCGGTGTCATCGATCGTCAAGGGCCGGCGCATATAGCTGGTGACGATGCTCTCGGCGGCCTTGTCCATCATGTCGGCCAGCTTGCGCAGGTCGGCGGCGTCACCGGCGGCGAATGTCCACGGGTTGTGGATCATGAACAGGGCGTTGTCGGCCATCAGCACCCGGTGGGCGCCACTGGCGGCCACGCTGGCGGCGCTGTAACAGGCGCCGTCGATCCGCGCCGTGCAGCGCTCACCCAGGCGGTTGAGGTAGTTGTGGATGGCGATGCCATCGAACAGGTCACCGCCAATGGAGTCGAACGCTACGGTAATCGGCGAAACGCCGTCATCCAGTGCGCTGACCTCACGGACGAAATCGCCGGAGGTATAGCCCCAGTAACCAATCTCGCCATAGATGTACACCTCAATGCCCGGCGGCGCGCCCTCCGCCGCCGCGCGAATGCTGTACCAGTGCTCGGCCTGAACACTGGGGGCGGCATCGGGCTTGTTGAGGATGCGCGGCTGGGCCACAGTGCAGACGCCCATCATGGCGAAGGCGACGGCCAGGCTGAGCCGGTGCTTGCGGTTGCTGTTCATTTCAATCCCCTTGTACGGCCACCACCTGGGCGGCCGTATCGCTGCTGTAGTTGAGCCCGAGCTTCTCGGCGCGGGCGTTGTCCTGGGCGTTTTCTTCGTCGATCTGCTCGGCGTCGTAACCGGTACGCAGCACATGCTCGCTGCGGCTGTTGAGGCCACCGGCGATTTCCTTGAGCTTGCCTTCGACGTCCTGCACCGGGTGGATATAGGCCCAGCCTTGCGGCACCCAGCGTGTGCGCAGGTAATCGCGGCGGCGGGTGGTGTAGTCCGGTAGCGCGATGGCCGCAGAGAGCACCGCCGTGTCGAGCCAGGCGGCGCGCACCGGGCGGCAGAGCTGGAACACGTAAACACCGAATTGCAGCTGCTCGATACGCCGGCGGAAATCGTTGAGCATGACGCGCAACACCCGGTCGCTGATGTCGCCCATATCGCCCGTCAGCAGTTCATAGGGCAGGCCGATACCGGCGGCGGCGGCCTGCAGTTGCTGCTTCATAAAGTCGACGTAGGTGTTACCGGCGTCTGGCGGGTCTGAGAATTTGACCTCTTCGCCCTCCATCAGCTCTTGCATGCTGCCGGGCTCCAGCCCTACCAGCGGGGCGCCGTCAGAATCGGCACTGATCGGCTGCCCTGTCAGCGGGTCCAGGGGCTGCATGCCTTCGCGCGCGGGCTTGGTGATAAACCCGGCGAACAGGTTGGAGACCTCCTGGCGGAACAGAACGGCATCGTCGTAGTTGTCCAGCGACTTGAGCCGCAGCAGCACCGGAGCCAGGCGTGGAACACCGCGCAATTGGCCGGCCTCGGTGGGCTCGAAGATGTGCAGCACCTCAATGGCCGGGATGCGATACAGGGTGTTGTAGCTGTAGCCGTTGGCAGTGGTGTCGCCGGGGTGGTTGGCGTACATCCAGTACGCGACCCGCTGGCCGATGGCGTTGAACTCGATCCCGGCGCGCACAATGTTGCCGGCGCGGGTTCGGAAGTTTTTGTCGGTCGGCACATACTCGGCGGCCAGCAGCTGCAGTTGCAGCGGGACGGCATAGCCATCGGTGGGACGGCGATAACGCAGACGGACGAAGCACTCGCCAGACTCCTCGACCATGCGGGCGATCATGGCCTGCTGGCCATAGAAGTCGGTCAGGGCGTCAGCATCTGACTCATCAACCCAGTCCTCCCACAGTTGACGCAGGGCCGTGCGCAGCTTGGCGTCATCGATCATTGCGCGCGGGGTAATGCCCGAGCCGACGATGCTGCTGACCCGCTTGTCGATGGCGCTGTAGGCATACGGGTCGTTGCGTACCGCGGCGCGCGAACGTTTACGCAGAGCCGGCAACGCCGGAATGGCAACGGTGTTCAGGGCGCCCTCTGGCGCATCCCAACCCGCCGCGCGGCGGCCGGTGCCGGCTCCCTCATAGCTGTTGCGGATGCGCTTTGGCGTGTGACGGATACGAGTCATAGGATGCCCTTGCCGGCGCTGTAGAGCCTGGTCACGCGAGGGCGCCCCGATTGTGAGGCGGCCTCCTGGGCGGCCTGCTGGACGTACTGCGTCTCCAGCATGCGCAGGGACGCCAGCTGGGCACGCTCCAGCTGGCGATCACCGCGGCGAACGGTCTGGCCTTTTTCGAGGATGTCTTTGATCGACGCCCGGACTTCATCCAGGCGCTGCTGTGCGGTGCTCATGGTGGCCTCGTCGGGCGTTACCGCCGGCTGAGGTAGCCGCTGCTGGAGCGACGGCGACCTGTCGTTGGTGGAGGTGGCACAGGCGCAACGCTGCGCGCCTGCTGTGCGGGCTCTGTATCTGCAGCCTCTTGAGCGGGACGCTCGGCAAACAGGCTGCCTTGCGACACGGCTGCGCGCAGCTTGGCCCAGTCGCCTTCCCGATACCGGTGCAGGCCCAGGTAATGGGCCATCGCCTGGTTGTATACGAGGAGGTCGAGGGCTTCGTTACGGTCGGCCTTGCCCTTCACCCACTCAATGCGCTTGTGGCCCTTGATGTAGCGGGCAACCTTGCGCTCGGCGACGCATTGCTCGTAAAAGTCGTCGGGCAGGTCGCTGGAAAAATGCAGTGCGCCCGGACCGTCGTTGAGCGGGTAACGGTTGTAGATCCAGTCCTTGGCGGTGTCGGTACCGACGATCCAGAGTTCGGCGCCGTGCTTTTCGGTGGCACCCTTCCAGGTCACATCGACCTTGGAGGGCCGCTGGGCAATCACTGGCCGACCGGGCTTGCTCGCCCCCTTGACCGCGAACACGTTGCGCCAGCGGCGCAGGCGCGTGAACTGGTAGACCTCGTCGGTATGGTGACCGCCGGAGTCAATGCCCGCCGCGATGATGCCCATTTCGACACCCGAGGCATGCCGGTACCGGCCCTTAAGTTTCTCGTCCAAGGCCAACCAGGTACGCTCATCAGCCGGGTCGCCCATGATCACTTGATGATCGACTGTCCAGCGCTCCAAGCCCTCGCCCCAGCCGATCACCAGCAGCTCCAAACGGTTGTGCTGGGTATCGACCGCGGCGGTGAGGATGAGCGCGCCCGCTGAGACTGTGCCCAGACGGAAATCTTCGGCGCGGGCCTTCAGCTCGCTGGCCTTGGTCATCTCCTGGGCGCTGTCCCATAGGCGGGCCAAGCGGGTGTTGTAGAACACCTGCATGGGTTCCTGGTCGCCCTTGTCCTGGGCGCGCTTGGCCTTGTCATATTGTTTGGCAAGGCCAAGCCAGCTGACCCACCCCAGCGGGGCATACAGTGCATTGAGGTGGAAACCGACCGTCTCGCCATCGCCCTCGGCATGCCCACGCCACTCACCACGGGCGAGCATGCTGCCCTTGTGATGCTCGTCGATCAGGCAGCCGCATTCAGGGTTGCAGCAGAGGTACTGGACGCAGCTGTAATCCGGGGTGTATTTCAGGTTTTCCCATTCAAGCACCTGGTACTCATCGCAGTGCGGACAGGGCACGTAGTAGTGGCGCTGGTCGCTTTCGGCGAACAGGTCGGCAATCCGCGAAGCGCCCTTGATCGTCGGCGAGCTGGAGAAATAGGCTTTCGCATTCCGGCCAAACGTGGACATGCGCGTTTCAGCCAGCTCGATGGGGTCACCTTCGTTATCGACATCGACGTCCCAGCGGTCAATCTCATCGCCGTACACGAAGCGCGCGGCCAGCTCGGCCAGGTTGGCCGCCGAGCCGGCGGTGGTCGCATACAGGGTGCCGCCTTCAAACTCCTTGGTGTCCATGGTGTTGCGGGCATCACGCGAGCGGGCCTTGGCAACCCGGGACTTCAACTCGGGGGTAGCATCAATGGTGTGGGCCACCCGTGCCGATACGCGCTTGGCCAGGCCCAGGGTCGGCAGCAGCATCAGGATGTTCGACGGAGCCATGTGGATGCAGCCGCCGATCCAGTTCAACGCGATCTGGGTTTTCATCAGCTGCGAGGCGACCATGGTCACGACTCGGCGGCAGGGGTGCGCAGGCGATAAGCAGCGCATCGGCTCGCGGGCGTAGGGCGTGCGGTCTGTCCGGTATGGGCCAGGCTCGGCGGCACCCGATTCGCGCGGAATGCGCATGTACTGATCGGCCCACTCATCAATCCACAACTCAGGATCGGGCTGTAGGCCACGCATGTATGCCGCCCGGTACGTGGCAGCACCGTCGGCATAGGGTTCGGGCATGGTTGTCAGTTCGCAGGTTTTAGGGCGTTTTCCAGATCAGAGGCGCTCACGCGCTCGGCATCCTCGAGCACACGGCGAATACCGGTTGTCAGCAAGCGCTCGACCTCCCAAGGGTCGGTCAGCGCCGCCAGCTCAGGACTGATTTGTTTGGGCAAGCCGAGCAACAAGTCGCGCAGCATGCGCCCGGTGGCAAAGGCGGCGTTTTCAATCGCGCCAACCTCGGCGAGCTGGCCGTGCTGCTTGCGGTATTCATCCTCAGCCAGCAGGGCCAGGTAGTGCTCCCGATGCGCGCGGGCTTTTTGGAAGTCTGGGGCACTCGATTTGGACGGCTCGGTCGGCACCGATCCGGAACGCACCAGTGCGCTGACGCCTTTCTCAACGCGGTCGCGCTCATGACGCTCAGCCACGCCTGCCTTACTTGGGTCGGAGGTATCGGCGAGCAGTGCATCAGTAGCAGCAACATCGACTTTCCCGTCCGACGTGATGACTAGCCGACCAGCCTTCGCCAGCTTTGAGACGTAGGGCTTCGACCAACCTCGCGCGGCGGCGTATTCCGACTTGCTGAGAATGTCCATTTACCCACCTGCTAACCGATTTAACTCAGGCGGTTAACCAGTTCACCGCTGTTAACTAACCTCAAACCCCAGCCGCTAATAAAAAAGCGGGGCTCCAATTACCCTTAACCAGTCCGGATCTACAGGGGCCCCGGCCGGTTTCTTTGGATCTGCGCCGCGTATCCGCCTTAAAAAAATAAGTTTTTATAGATTTACAAACGCGGACTCTGCCCGGCTGCTTCATCGCCCAGCCTACCCGCGCGGGCGCTTGTAGCCCTTGCCCAGCGTGCCGTTCAGCGCCTTGGTGATCGCGATATCCACATTGGTTTCGAGTTGCTCGCCGGCTACCCGTCCGATCACACCATGGAAGTCCAGTCGCCTCCGGTAGAACGGCTGGCGCACGAACGCCAACACCACGACCACCTTATCTTCGCCGCGACGTTCGGCGATACCGATTGGCGTCTTACCGCGCCGAATCACGAAAAATGCCTTAGCGTGACCCTTATCCTCGGAGCGCTTGTTCTTGCTGGCGTTGCCGGTGTAGCCAGCGCGGTCTGCGATACCCAGTCCGCTCTTGATCTGCGATATATGACCTGGGCTCAGGTTGCCGTAGCGGTCCAGCCGTGCACCGGCACCCGGCACTACGAAGCGACCAGCAGGCAAGATGCCCTTGCCCCGCAACAGCTTTTCCAGCCCCTTGTCTGTCCGTGGGCCGCCGAACACCTGCGCTCTCAACCAACGGTCAGGGGCCAAGTCCTTCGACACCGGATAATCGTTGATCCACAATGCCGCCTCCAGCTTCGTCTTCTTCGCCTCGAACACCTGCACGCTCTTCAGCGTCCACGGGGTCGGGGTCTTGAAGACATCAGCCATCTCAGCATGCAGCGCAATACGGGCCTGAAACGCCGAATGGTTCAAGGCATCGGCCACCGCCCGCCCTGGCAGATCACCGGCCAAGCGATTGACCGCAGCCAGCGCATCATCCAAGTCATTGGCGGTGATGCTGACCTTCACGGCGCCCGATCCTGATCCGGCACCTCACACACACCAGCCCTCTTGGCCAACCAACGGCTGTACAGCCCGCTGGCCACATCGGCGCCCAGGCAGGCCACCACACTACCGAGGGCAGCGGCAGTCATCAGGCTTGACCCCCAACCTGTGGCCAGCAGCACCGTCGCCAAACCAAAGATCGCCGACGCACCGAAGCGCAGCGCGACCCGCTTGACCAGCACACCGACCGCCATGCCGGCCGCATCAGCCCGCCACATCTCTCCGGTCAAGCCAGCCAGCGCGACCAAGATCAGCAGCCATGTAGGAAGATCAGCCAGCGCCTGCTGCTCGTTCGTCATCACGCATCCTCAAATGAAAAAGCCCCGCACGATGGCGAGGCCTTGGAGTAGTTGCCCCTTACGGGGCGGTGACCGGAGCACGGGGAACACGGTCGAGAGCACCAGCACAGTGCGGGATGGACGCTGCGGACACAGCTATAAATCCTGGCTACCTTGTACCCCTTGACATGCAATGGCGGCAACGGGGGAAAAACGCCAGTTCCTTTCGTGCCCTCTTCGCCGCCTTTCGTGCCCGCTTCACGACAACTCGGCACGACGAGCGGTAATCACGCCGCGCCATCGCGCGACCCCAGCAGCGCCCGCACATGCGCCCGGCTGGCTGCCCGCCGGCGCTTATCCGCCCGCCTCGACTCCCGCTCAGCCTCCCGCGCCTGGCGCTGCCGCACCAGACTCGCCGCATGCGCCGGCAACGCCCGCAGCGCAGCCGCCTGCTGCCCAACCACCAGCGGCAACACCGCCGCCAGCTCCACATGCAGCTCGTCCACCCGCGCCCGGTACGTGCGCGGCGAGATCGCCAGCAACCGGCACTGCTCGGCCACCAACAACTTCGGGTGATTGCAATAGCGCAGCAGCGCCAAGCGCCGCAACACCCGCCCGCGCGAGCCAATCCCCGGCGCCGCATCCGCAGCCAGCAGCTCAAGCCCCGCCGCCACCGCAGCCGCAGCCCGGCTCAGCGCCACCTCACACTCAACTGTCGACAAGCACCGCGTCCCACCCGCCCCGCCAACCGGCGCGTCCTCACCCATCGCCCCCAGCGGCGAGCGAATGCTCACATCGAGTTTCGGGCTGATCGCCTCGGCGCCCCAGGCCAACAGCAGGGTTTCCATGGTCTCGATCATGCTGCACCCCCAACCCGACACAAAACAGGCCAACCCAACACAAACCCAACACAGCTAAAAGCCTTTAAAAACAATACATTGAGTCTATTTGTGCTGGGTGTGTTGGGTGTGTTGGGTTTTTTAGCCCTCGCATAGAAAAAAAACGAAGCGCCGGCAGCCGTTAAAACGGAATGAAATTTTCTCGTACATGCGCGCGCGGGCGCGTAAACCCAACACACCCAACACACAGCCCCAGAAGCCCCGGAATTACTGGGCAAAAAGTGTGTTGGGTTAGCCAAATCAACCCAACACATACCCAACACACCCAACACACTTCTACAGGTCTTCATGCTGCCAGCTCCTTTATATGATCCCAGCTATCCACACCCCAACCCGACCGCCGCGCTTTGCCCCGCCACGCCTCAACCATCTGGCCAAGCTCCATGGCCTTCAGCGAGGGGCGCGGGGAATCCTCCGGGATAGGTGGGAAAAAGAACGTCCCAAAGCGCCGATTTGTCCCGCTGGTCCAGGGGATGGCCCGATCCGTCTTATCCACCTCCGAGCTGATAAACAGCGCGAACTTGGTCTGACTCATGACGTGCTCGCGATTGCGCTGACACCACTCGATAAACAGCGCGTACAGATCCATCGACAGGCAAGGGCTGTGCAGCCCACCCCCCAGCTCGCCGAACTTCCACAGATTCAAAAACGTCTGCCACCCCGCGCGGCTCATCGCCACCAACCGCTCGCGGGCCACCGTGCTCGGCGGGCGGGTGCGCTCGTTGAAATCGCCCAGCTCAATCGACAGCAGCCAGCCATACAGCGCCGCCACCCCGCCATTCTCAAGCTCACGCCCGATCGCCTTCTGGCGCGCCTCTGGCAGCGTTTCCAGCGGCCACATCACCAGCATGCGCCGGTCGCTCTCGCTGATCGGCCACGGCATCAGCTCGTTCGAGAGGAACACCGAGTTCATGTGGTTGCTCTCTTCCCAACCGTTGATGAACTTCGACTCCATGCGCACCGTCTTGCCGGTGATCAGGTGCTTGATCTTGCCCACCTGGTTGTAACGCTGGTCGCGCGAAACCACCTCCTCAAACACCGACCACAACTTGCGCGACTGCCAGGCATTGAAGTTACTTTCCAGCTGCGTCTGCCCGACCGTCGCCGCGTACTGGCCGTACAGCATGCCAAGGGTGTCGGCGAACAACAGACTCTTGCCCGAGCCCTCCATGGTCGAGTGCATCAGCACCGCCGTATCCATTTTCGCGCCCAGGTGCTGCAGCGGATACGCCAACCAGCGCACCAACCACTTAGCCGATACGTCATCATGGTTGCACAGGAAATCAATCAGCCAACGCAGGTTCGCGCAGGCCTTATCGTCGCGCACCGGCTCCAGCGGCAGCCCCTCAAAGGTGTTGATGTACAGGCTCGGATCTTTAGTCATCGCCGGGTCGAACACAATGTGCTCAACATCCACCGTGCGCCGCTCGCCGCTGTTCAGCCACAGCGCGTAGGAGTCGCCCAGCGCCATCTTCACCGCACCTTCTGGCACACGGCGCTTCTTCTGCCGATCCCACACGTCCTTGGTGCCGTCGATATACACATAGCGCTCGGTCGGCGGCATACCCAGCGCGCCGTCCTTCTTGCCGGCCATGCGCCGCGCCTGCTCGATTTCGCGCACCTGGTCGTCACCGATCAGTTTTTTGTCGGTGTCATCAAACCACAACTTCGCCAGCGCCTTGCCGACCTTGGCCTCGAATGCAGCCTTCTTCATCACCCGCGCCCGGTCGATATCCCACACCTGCGTGGTGCCATCCACCAGCGCAAAACCCCGCAGCACCTGCTCACTGGTCAAACCCTCCCCCGCCCCCCCATTAGCAGCAGGAGCGGCCTCGGCCGCAGGCTCCACAACCGATGGGGCGCGGGGAAGCGCCTCAGCGCGGGCGGCAATGGCCAGCACCGCACCCTTAAGCTGTTTCGCGACCGCCTCGACACCCCAGGCCGCGTGCAGATCATTCCAATCGCTCATGCGGCAACCTCCCCCGGCAGCAGCGGGAATACCGCAAAGCCATCCACCGCCTCGGCCGCCGCCAGCGCCTTGGCGCGCCCCGGGTTGCCCTTCACCGCGGGGTCATCGTCACCACCGATGATGATGCTCACCGCCGGATGCAACCCGCGCAGCGCCTTGGCCACCGGCAGCAGGTTGCCCGAATCGATCGCCACCGCCACCGGCCAGCTCGGGCCCAGCGCCGAATCACCGCAGGTCGCCATATGCATGCTGGCCGCCGTGGCATACCCCTCGGCGATCCCGAGCAAATCGGCCGCCTCGCCCGCGATCAAATGAAAACAGCCGCTCTTGCGGCCGTACTTGGGAAACAGCTTGGTGCCCTGCGCATTGATCGCCTGCAGGCTCCACAGCTTGCCCGCCGCATCGCGCAACGGGATGGCAATGCTGCCGACCTTGAACAGCAAAAACGACAGCGTATCGGGCCGCGGCTTGGGCAGGTTATCGAAAAACCCGCGCACCTCACTGCCCGCCCACACATCGCAACGCTGGCGCGCGTCATCGATGCTCAGCACCACCGTGTAATCGAAAAAGCCAATGCCGAACCCCGCCACGCCCTTGCGCGCCAGGTAGGCGCTATCGCCGGTCGGCCGGCAATGCTTGGTCCAGATCACCTGGCAGGCGCCGGCCACCGCCTCACGCATGATCGCCAGCTTGGCCTCATCGGCCTCCACCTCGGCTTGGCGAGCCACCCGCCGCGCCTCAGCCTCGGCTGCCAGCCGGCGCTTATCCTCGGCGGGCATCGGCTCGCGGCGCGGCGACCAACCATTGCCCTTGGCCAGCTTGATCACCGAACCCAGGCCCTTTCCACCCTTACGGCATGACTTCCACACGCTCCGCGCATCTGCGGCGTTGTAGTCTTTATCGGGCTGGCTCCAGGCATCCCACGCATCAAACGCAGCGTCGCCAAACTCGGCCTTAACCCCCATCGCCACCGCCACCCAGGTGCCACGGTCATCGGCGGGGATATAACTCAACAGCTCCGGCAGCTCGGCCAGCGCCAACGGTACGCGCTCACTCATACCCGACGCTCCCGCAGCTGCTGGCAATCCACGCAGGTCTGGCAGCCCTGCACTTTCTCGCGGCGCAGCGGCGGGATCGCCTCGTCGCAATCGGCGCAAAACTCGGCGCTGGTGGCCTGGCCAACAGTCCGGCGCTGGTGGCGCTGCAGGCTCATCTGCAGCAGGTAGTCGGCGTGCTCGTTGGCGGTATCCACTACATCGCTCATTGCCCGGCCTCCATCGCCTGGCGGACACCGGCCATGATCGACAACAGCTGCGAAACCAAGGCCATGCCCTGCTTTTCCAGCCGCTCAACCTCGCGCCGCTCCCAGCGGTTATCCGCTACACCCTCGCCCAGGCTCGACACAAAACCCGCCTCGGTCGCCATCATGCGACTCAACGCCATCAGCGCATCTTGCGTCGCCGGTACCGGCGTCGGCTGGTAACAAACCACCCCATACACCCGCTCAAACCACTGGCGCACGGCATCGCCGCGCACCAGCTCAACCACACGCTCAAAGTCATGCGCGTACACGTGATGGTCAGGGTAGGAAACCGAGAGG
>JBOICE010000362.1:0-3700 GCA_050739815.1 Pseudomonas sp.
GTCTTGGTTGGCGGCGCGCTCCAGTAAATCCAGAACTTCAGAAATTTGTGGGCCCTCACGGATCAATAGCACCGCCTGGTAGAACTCGACCTCGCCTTTGTCGTCCTGCGCGGCTGCGCGTTTGAGCAGGGCGCTGGCCAGTTCGTAATCTTCAATCTGCCCACTGGCGATGAGGATTTTGGCCTGCAGCATGTCGTTTTCGTAGAGCAATTGATCATCGCGGCAGCGGCTGCCACTCAAGGGCTGGTCACAGGCCAGCGAGGAGCAACCGCTGAGTGTGAGCAAAAAACCGAACGCCATCCAGTTTTTCATGGTTGCTCGATCCTGATTAGCTTGGCCTCGCCAATTCCGCGCAGTTGGCTGGGCTGCACGATTTTTTATCGTCACGATTTTAGTCGTAGGCAATGCCAATGGGCCTGAGCTTGAACGCTTAGGTATGACTTTAGCGTGGCGTACTCATATCCGCCGGGCCATCCCCATTACTGCTGCACGAATTCCGCGAAGCGCACGCCAGCGCCAGTTGGGCGGACGTCTTGGAACAGCGAGTCTTTGTCGGCGGAAAGCTCCAGGCTGAGGGTGGCTTTACGTTCGCCTTTATTGCGTGTGACCAGACCCTCTTCATGGGTGCGGAAATACAGCGTTGGTACGCGCAGATGGTGCAACTCGTCAGTGAGGTGGTTGTGCAGCAATAAGTGCACGAACTCGTATTGCCCGATTTTCAGGCGGCTGATCGGGATGTCGAACCACCAGATTTTTTTATTCAGATTGATCGTCGCGAAGTGCGTGTTGTTGACGCCAAGCACCGCTGAGCCAAGTTGCTGGTTGCGGCGAGCAATGGCTGCCTTTTTGTCGATTTTCATAGCATTCCTAACACGCTGACGAGATGGGTCTATAGCTTTGGCCGGCTGCTGGCGCGGCGCTCTGGCTGGCCAGTGTAACAGCCAGTCAGAGCTTGTGAGCGTGCGTCAGGCGTGGGACCCACAGGGCTCAATCCTTTTTGCCCCAAAGCTCCGCCAAGCGGTCGTCGCGTCCGCAACGACTGCGGTAGTAACTGTAGCGGAGAGGATTTTTGCTGTAGTAATCCTGGTGGTACTCCTCGGCCGGGTAGAAGGTGGTGGCCGGCAATATCTCGGTCACGATCGGCTGCGAAAAACGCCCCGAGGCCACCAGTGCAGCCTTGGACGCTTCGGCCAACTGCTGCTGTTGCGGGCTGTTATAAAAGATCGCGCTGCGGTACTGCGAACCCTGGTCACAGAATTGCTGATTGGGCGTTAGCGGGTCGATGCTTGGCCAGTACGCTTCCAGCAGCTTGGTGTAGTTGGTCTTGCTCGGGTCAAAGCGTACCTGCACCGCCTCCAGATGACCGGTGGTGCCGGATGACACCTGCTCGTAGGTCGGATTTGCGACCGTTCCGCCGATGTAGCCGGAGGTTGTCGATAGAACCCCCGGCACCTTGTCGAAATCCGACTCGGTACACCAGAAGCAACCGCCGGCGAAGACGGAAATCCCTTCAGTGCTGGCGCTGTTGTCGGTGGCGTCGGTTTGCGCAGAGGCTCGCCCGCAGGCCACCAGCAGCACTGTCAGCAGCAGTGTGCGAGTCAGAGTGGCGTTGGGTCTTGGCCAGCGTGCTGGTGGTGAGGTTTGCCTGCTCATGCTTAGCCCCTCAGTGCCGGTAGTGATTCTTCCCTTGGGATGAAGCGCAGCGCGACGCCGTTGTTACACCAGCGCTCGCCGCGTGGTGGAGGGCCATCGTCGAACATGTGGCCCTGATGCCCGCCGCAGCGCACGCAGTGGTATTCGGTGCGTGGATAGAGCAGCTTGAAGTCGCGACTGAAGGCCGTGTGGCCGGGAATGTCCTGAGTGAAGCTGGGCCAGCCGGTGCCACTGTCGAACTTGTGCTGGCTGTCGAACAGCGGCAAATAGCATGCGGCGCAGATGAAGGTGCCGTCGCGCTGTTCATTATTCAGCGGGCTGCTGCCTGGAGCTTCCGTGTCCTCTTCGAACAGCACCGAGTAAGCGACCGGTGAAACCAGCTCGCGCCAGGCGCTGTGTGGTTTGTCGAGCGGCATAATGCTGGCTTCGGCACTGGCTTGGGTGGCGGCCTTTGTGGCACGTGAATAGCTACCGAACAGCGGCAGTGTGGTGAGGATGGCAAAGCTCTGGAGCAAAGTGCGTCGATTCATGACTAACTCCCGCAGGAGGATGCAAAAAGTAGACTGCCGAAATGCTCCGGTATTACGGGTGCCGAGGGTTGCGCTGATAGGTCATGCGACCAACGGTGTCAGCGATATCCATGTTTGCGGGGCGTCAGGCGTAATAGCGCTTTAGCTCCGAATAGGTTCATCGCGTTCGGCCACG
Source organism: Pseudomonas sp. (assembly GCA_050739815.1). GTDB lineage: Bacteria > Pseudomonadota > Gammaproteobacteria > Pseudomonadales > Pseudomonadaceae > Aquipseudomonas. The sequence continues at coordinate 2,359 of JBOICE010000362.1, forward strand.
CAGACGCTGGGTATGGCGAGGTGGCGTGGCCGCAATTGCAGCTATCGGACCAAAGCCACCAAGGCTTTGGTTTGGCTATAGCGCGCCAGGCGCTCGGCCAGCGGTTCGGGCAACAGCGGGCAGAGCTGGAAGCCCAGCCGCTGATAGAAGGCCGCCAGCACTGGATGACAAAACAACCAGATGGGCCCGCAGGTTTGGCTGTGGGCATGCTGGAGCAGTGTGCTGGCGATGTTCTGCCCCCGTTTAGTCGGCGCCACGAACAGGCCGGTCAGCCAGTGCCCTTGAGCAATCGGCTTAAGGCAGAGGGCGCCGATAACCTCGCTGTCCTTGGCTACCCAGAGTTGTTCGCCGCTCCCGGCACGCATAGGGGAGTGATGCGCCCGATAGAACTTGTTGAGCAGAGGCCGCATGACTTGGGGGAGTGGGCCGTACTGGAGGTCAGTCATTGCGGAGGGGAACTCATGGGGCCTGTACCGAGAAAGCTTCCCGCGCTATGCCAGCGTTCTAACCCAGGTGGGAATGCTCGGGTTGAGGCGCCGGGCTCACTGCACAACGCTATTCGCGACAGGGCAGCTTTGCCACTTATGCACACCGGTGGATAAGGCTACTCCAGCCCCTCGTAGGCAATGTCGTAGGCCTTGCCGAGGTCGACGGTCGAGGGCTTTTGCTGCTTGCTGTCGCCGGCACGCCGGTCGGTAGCTTTCATCGTTTGCGGGTGGGCGAACGACACCTCAGCCGGAGACGTTGCCAGCAGCACCCCTTCGAGGAGAAAAGTGCCTGCGCCTCCCGCACCCTGGCCGGCGGTGGTGCGGCGGTTGATCACCACTTTGTCGACCTTGTTGGCCAGGCAATGAGCGCTGAAGGCTTGCGCGAAGACCGCAACATCTTCCTGCGAGGGATTCTTCGGGAGCTGCAATTTATTGAATTTTTCAACGATGAGCCTGTGCGTTGCTCGGCTGCCGTCGAGCGTCACGATGCGCGCTTCGTTGGCCTCCAACAGCACCCCGGTGACTATCATTGCAGCTCCACTTCCTGGTGTCCGGCGGCTGAATCGCCGCGGTTAGCGCTTACCCATCGAACGGCGCGTGCCATTGGGGGCGCGGCCCGGTGTCTGGTGGTGACTGGACTTGTTGGACTTCTGATACCAGGGCTGATCTTGGTTTTTCGCATTGGCGAATTCAGCCGGCGAGAAGGGGAAAGAAAAGGCTGGAATAGCCTCTGACTTCACGCCATCCGCCGGCACGGAAGCGGCTATTTCCACTTCGCTCGATTGCTCTTGGCTGACCGTTGCTTGGTCAGGCGAATGTTTAGTCGAAGTCATAAAAAATCCGGGTTCTAGAGA
>JBOICE010000363.1:0-14072 GCA_050739815.1 Pseudomonas sp.
CAGCTCCGGGCTGAGCCCATCGGCCAGCGTCGGCAGGTATTTCTCGGTGTAGTGCGCATCGCCCTCGCGCAGACCGACCCGCAGATCCATATAGTCCTCGGTGCCGGGATCGCGCATCAGGCGGATCAGAAAGTCGCCGGCGATCTTGCCCTCTTCGCCCACCACTTGCAGGTAAGGACTGATCAGGGTGAAGGCCTGATCGTCGAGGCGCCACGTCAACCGGGCATTGGCCTTCTGGTAATGCCAGGGTTTGGGAAACAGGTGATCCAGGTGCAGGGCGAAGTTCTCGGTCGCCAGACGCAGCTCGCCCTGGCCAAGATCACCACTGATGCTGCCGCTGACGTTTTCCACCGCCGGCGCCCCTCGATAGGCATCGACGCTAATCTGCTCCAGATTCGCGGCAAATTGTACGCGCTGGTCGGCGCCGGCCTGCGGTCGGTAGGCCAGCTGCAGATTGCGCAAGACACCCTGCGGCTGCAGGCCTTTCAACAGCGCAGCAAGCGTCTCCGGCAACGGTGCCAGCGCCTCGATTGCCGGGGTCAGCGGGGTGAGGTTGAGTCGGTCCGCTGTGAGCCGCCACTTTTCCTCACTATCCGCGCTGGCGGCCTGATAGCTGAGCCCCAACTGAGCCTCACCCCAACGCGCCTCACCGAAGCTCACGGCCAGCGAGTCGAGCAGCAACTGAAAACCTTCAGCCGTGCGATTGAAGTACGCAGTGAGAGCCAGATCCTGCACCTTCACCGGTTTGCGCTGGGCGTAAGCCGCATCCAGCTCGGGCGCGTGCAGGCGTGCCACCGCCCGCTGGACGCCCCCCTTGGCCCAGGACAACCAAAATTCGCCGCCCGCCTGTAACCGTTCGACGTGCCAGTCGCGCGTCAGGCTTGCCGGCAACCAGCGCGCCCAATCGCTCTGCGGCAAGCTGAGGTACAGCTCAGCCTCCGCCTCCTGCCATTTCTCAGGACGCAAGCGGGTGCGCAGGCTCATGGCCAACGGCTGACCATCGGGTAGCGTCAAGCGGCCATCCAGGCGCTGGCGGCCGACGCCATTGCGCAGGCTCAAGCTGGCATAGGTGAACGTCAGCGGCGCTTCGCCCTGAGGTTCGAGGGTCAGTTGGCTATCCAGCAACGAAAGCTGCGCAACCACTTGCAGAGCAGCCAGCCATTGCGCCGGATCCAGCGGCGCGGACCCTGCACGCTTCGGCAAGCCTTCCAGCGACCACTGGCCGTCGGCACCCTGCAACAAGCTAAGCTGCAGCCCCTCCAGCTCCAACCTGGCAACCCGCACTTGACGTGCCAGCACGCTGGCCAGTACATCCGGTACTACCCGCACCTGATCCAAGCGCACAGCACTAGCGCCCTCGCCAACTTGTACGTCATGGGCCAGCAGCAGTGGCGCCATGCCCCCCCAGCGGCCTTCCAGACTCCCGATCGTCACCGGCAACCCCAGAGTCGCCTGCACTTTGCTCTCGACTTCGCCGCGATACTCGGCAACCAAAGGCACCAGCTCGCGACCCAGGCTGACATACAGCGCCGCCAGCACCAGGCCTAAAGCACAGAGCTCCAAGCTCCAGCGCAGCAGAGTGGCGAACAGCCGGGCCAAGCGCTCCATCTCAGTTCAGCCCCACGCAGACAGGCGCACCCCGGCGCCGAGAGCACTCTGTTGCAAACAAAGCCGCCTCAGAGCAGAACCACATCGTATTGCTCCTGCGAATACATGCTCTCGACCTGGAACTTGATGGTGCGACCAATAAAGCTTTCCAGGTCGGCCACATTGCCCGACTCCTCGTCCAACAATCGGTCGACGACCTTCTGGTTCGCCAGCACACGATAGCCTTCGGCTTGATAGGCACGGGCTTCACGGAGGATTTCGCGGAATATTTCGTAGCAGATGGTCTCTGCGGTCTTCAGCTTGCCGCGCCCCTGACAGCTGTTGCAGGGCTCACAGAGCACCTGCTCAAGGCTCTCCCGAGTGCGCTTGCGGGTCATCTGCACCAAACCCAACTCGGTGATGCCGATGATATTGGTCTTGGCGTGATCCCGTTCCAGCTGCTTCTCCAGGGTCCGCAGCACCTGGCGCTGGTGCTCCTCATCTTCCATGTCGATGAAATCGATGATGATGATCCCGCCCAAGTTACGCAGACGCAGTTGCCGGGCAATCGCGGTGGCGGCCTCGAGGTTGGTCTTGAAGATGGTCTCTTCCAACGTACGATGCCCGACGAAGGCGCCGGTGTTGACATCGATAGTGCTCATCGCCTCGGCCGGATCGATGATCAGGTAACCACCGGACTTGAGCGGCACCTTGCGTTCCAGCGCTTTCTGAATCTCGTCCTCGACGCCATACAGATCGAAAATCGGCCGCTCGCCCGGGTAGTGCTCCAAGCGGTCGGCGATTTCCGGCATTAGCTCATCGACGAACTGGGTGATTTTCTGAAAGGTCTCGCGCGAGTCGATGCGCAGCTTCTCGGTGCGCAGGCTGACCAGATCACGCAGGGTCCGCAGAGCCAGGCTGAGGTCTTCATAAATCACCGAAGGGGTGGGCGCGGTTTTCATCTGGGTACCGATTTGCTCCCACAACCGACGCAGATAACGGATGTCCGCAACGATCTCGTCCGCACCCGCGCCATCGGCTGCGGTGCGCAGGATAAAACCACCACTCTCCTCAATCCCCTCGGCCGCGATGCAGTCCGCCACCACCTGCTTCAGGCGCTCACGCTCGACTTCATCTTCGATGCGTAGCGAGATACCGACATGGCTGGTGCGCGGCATATACACCAGATAACGCGAGGGAATGGACAGCTGAGTGGTCAGGCGCGCGCCCTTGCTGCCAATCGGGTCCTTGGTGACCTGCACGACCAGGCTTTGACCTTCATGGACCAGGGCGCTGATGCTTTCTACGGCACTGCCTTCGCGACTGGAAATCTCCGAAGCATGGATGAACGCCGCACGCTCCAAGCCGATATCGACGAACGCCGCCTGCATTCCCGGCAACACCCGGACTACCTTGCCTTTATAGATATTGCCGACTATGCCGCGGCGCTGGGTGCGCTCGACATGCACTTCTTGCAATACCCCGTTCTCCACCACCGCCACGCGCGACTCCATCGGCGTGATGTTGATCAGAATCTCTTCGCTCATGCTTGCGTCTCGCTCAGGTCCTGCCAACAGGGAATGCCGAAATCGGCGAGCAACTCCGCGGTTTCGCACAGCGGCAGGCCGACCACCGCCGAATAACTACCGTGCAGAGCGCTGACGAACACCGCCGCCAACCCCTGGATAGCATAACCACCGGCTTTGTCCTGTGGCTCACCGCTATCCCAATAGGCTTCGACTTCGGCGAGCGACAGCGGACGAAAAGCCACTTGGCTACCGACCACTCGCACCTCACAACGTTGCGCCGAAGCCACGGCCACGGCCGTCAACACTTCATGCTCGCGCCCCGCAAGGGCTGCCAGCATGGCCCGCGCCTCCTCGCGATCCTGCGGTTTACCGAGAATGCGCCCATCGAGCACCACCGCAGTATCCGCACCGAGCACCACCGCCCCGGCAGACGCTTCCAGAGTCGCCAGTCCAGTCACGGCCTTGGCACGCGCCAAACGCTCCACATAGGCCTTGGGCGCCTCATCCGGCAATGGATTTTCATCGATGGGAGCGCTGAGCGTGGAGTAGGGCACACCGATTTGCGTCAGCAATTCACGCCGGCGCGGCGACCCCGAGGCCAAATAAAGCGTGGCCATGCAGACCTCTCCCTGTCGAGCAGTACAGGTCGGCAGCCAATGCTGCGACCCGTTTAATTGACGTTTAAGCGCTGATGCAAGCCGCGCAGGGCAACACAGACCCAGGGCCAGAGCAATGCGCTGACCACAGCCGGCAGCACAAAAGCCAAGGTCGGCGGGCGGTTCCCGGTGAGTGCATTGAGCCACAGCTGAACCAACTGGGCCAAGCCAAACACCACCATGAGCACCAGACTCTGCTGCCACATAGGGAACATCCGCAGGCGCTGATGCAGGGTCAGCACCAGGAAAGTGATCAAGGTCAGGATCAACGCGTTCTGCCCGAGCAACGTGCCATACAACACATCCTCGGCCAAACCCAGCAGCCAGGCCGTGGTCATCCCAACCCGATGCGGCAAGGCCAAGGTCCAGTAGGTCAAAAACAGTGCCAGCCACAGCGGCCGACCAATTTCCATAAAGCTGGGCATCGGCGCCACACTGAGCAGCAAGGCAACCGCCAAGCTCACCCAGATCACCCAGCCATTACGCGGACGCAAACCGATCATCGGTGCTCCCCTCCAGTTGCAGTCGGTGGGGGTGTCGTCGGTTGCACGAGCGGAGCGGCGACCGCCGAGGAGCCCGGCGTCGGGCCAGCCGAGGCGTCAGTCGGGCTTTGCTCGGCCTGCCGATCGACTTTCTCTTGCGCCTCGGCCGAGTCCGTGGCGCGCTGCTCGGGTGAACGGCTGTCGGTAAACACCAGCAGCATGTAGCGGCTACGGTTCAACGCCGCGGTAGGAATGGCACGCACTATGGCGAACGGCTGACCGGAGTCGTGAATCACCTCTTTAACCGTTGCCACGGGATAGCCCGCGGGGAAGCGCTGACCAAGACCGGAGCTGACCAGCAAATCGCCTTCCTTGATATCGGCGGTATCCGCCACATGCCGCAGCTCCAGCCGCTCGGGATTGCCGGTACCGCTAGCGATGGCTCGCAGGCCATTGCGATTGACCTGCACAGGAATGCTGTGGGTTGTGTCGGTCAGGAGCAACACGCGAGAGGTGTAAGGCATGACCTCCACCACTTGGCCCATCAGGCCACGCGCGTCCAGGACCGGCTGACCCAGGAACACGCCATCCTTCCCGCCTTTATCGATCAGGATACGATGGGTGAAAGGGTTTGGATCGACGCCAATCAACTCGCCGACCAGAACCTTCTCGTCGACCAACGCGGAAGAATTGAGCAATTCGCGCAGGCGAACGTTCTGCTCGGTCAGCGCGGCCAGTTTCTGCAGGCGCCGCTGCATCAACAAGGCCTCGGCCTTGAGCTTCTCGTTCTCGCCGAGTAATTCGCTACGACTGGTGAACTGCTGCGTCACACCATCCCACAGGCGTACCGGCAGGTCGGCCAGCCAATAGAACGGAGTCAGCACCAGCCCCATCTGGCTGCGCATGGGTTTAAGCGACTCGAAACGAGCATCGACCACCATCAGCGCGGCCGAAAGCACGACCAACACCAACAGGCGCACACCCAACGAGGGGCCCTTGGCAAAGAGCGGCTTAATAGCGTGCTGCTCCGATGCTGTTTTTAGAATGGCTGCGCTTATTCATGCGGCATTGGAAACCGGATCGAGTGCTGATTTACGGATTGTAAACGCGACTTCTGCGCCGACTGTAGCTTTATGCCCTACATGGATGCAGGAAATGCAACGAGCCCACCGGAGTGGGCACGCCCCCGAGAGGTTCCCGGGGCACTGCAAAAGCATTGCGGGCGAAGCGGAACTTGCCAGTCTTATTCGCTGGAGAGCAGATCCATGGTGTGACGATCCATCATTTCCAGCGCCTTGCCACCACCGCGCGCCACGCAGGTCAGCGGATCTTCGGCAACGATCACCGGCAGACCGGTCTCTTGCGCCAGCAGCTTGTCCAGATCACGCAGCAGCGCACCACCACCGGTCAGCACCAAACCACGCTCGGCGATATCCGAAGCCAGTTCCGGCGGCGACTGCTCGAGCGCGCTTTTAACCGCTTGCACGATAGTCGCCAGGGACTCCTGCAGCGCTTCCAGTACTTCGTTGGAGTTGAGGGTAAAGCTGCGCGGTACGCCTTCCGCCAGGTTACGGCCACGAACGTCGACTTCACGAATTTCGCCGCCTGGGTAGGCGGTACCGATTTCCTGTTTGATGCGCTCAGCGGTGGACTCACCGATCAGGCTGCCATAGTTGCGGCGCACATAGGTGATGATGGCTTCGTCGAAGCGGTCACCGCCAACCCGGACGGACTCGGCGTAAACCACACCGTTCAGCGAGATCAGCGCAATTTCCGTGGTGCCGCCGCCGATATCGACGACCATCGAACCACGCGCCTCTTCAACCGGCAGGCCGGCACCGATAGCGGCGGCCATCGGTTCTTCGATCAGGAACACTTCGCGAGCACCGGCACCGAGGGCCGACTCACGAATGGCCCGACGTTCAACCTGAGTGGACTTGCAAGGCACGCAAATGAGGACGCGTGGGCTCGGCTGCAGGAAGCTGTTCTCGTGCACTTTATTGATGAAGTACTGCAACATCTTTTCGCAGACGCTGAAGTCGGCGATAACCCCATCTTTCATTGGGCGAATGGCGGCGATGTTGCCGGGAGTGCGGCCGAGCATGCGCTTGGCTTCAGTTCCAACCGCTACGACACTCTTCTGGTTGCCGTGGGTACGGATGGCGACCACGGATGGCTCATTCAGCACAATGCCGCGTTCGCGAACATAAATCAGGGTATTGGCAGTGCCCAGATCGATCGAAAGATCGCTGGAAAACATGCCACGCAGTTTCTTGAACATGGGATAGGGACCCTAGGCAACGCGTGGGTAAAAAAGTGCGGCAGACTCTAACAACGACGGGGATTTTGGGCAAGGCGCCAATATGTTAAATTGCCCCCTTTTCCGGGCATTAAGGCCCATCATGGCGGCTTTTGACCGCTCGCTCGCGGTATCCGTTCCGCACAACTTTATTCATATGACCCTCCGCCCGCCTTCCACTGGCTGCTCTTAAATTGGAGAACCCCCGATGGCGCTTGAACGCTCCGAGGTGGAAAAAATCGCCCATCTGGCCCGACTGGGCCTGAATGACGCCGATATTCCACGTACCACCGAGACCCTCAACAATATTCTCGGCCTGATTGATCTGATGCAGGCAGTCGATACCACCGGCATCGAACCCCTCGCTCACCCGCTGGAAGCCACTCAACGCCTGCGCGCGGATGTCGTAACCGAAGAAAACCGCCGTGATGCCTACCAGACCATCGCCCCGGCGGTACAAGACGGCCTGTATCTGGTTCCGAAGGTTATCGAGTGATTAAGGACGCAGACATGCACCAACTGACTCTGGCCGAGATCGCCCGCGGCCTCGCCGACAAACACTTCTCTTCCGAGGAGCTGACCCGCAGCCTGATCGCGCGCATTCAACTGCTCGACCCGCAGCTCAACAGCTTTATCAGTCTCACCGAAGAGCTGGCCCTGCAACAGGCCAAGGCCGCCGATAGCCGTCGCGCAGGTGGTGAAAGCGGTGCCCTGCTCGGCGCACCGATCGCCCATAAGGATCTGTTCTGCACCCAGGGCATTCGCACCAGCTGCGGTTCGAAGATGCTCGACAACTTCAACGCCCCCTACGATGCCACCGTGGTCGCTAAACTCGCCGCGGCCGGCACCGTGACGCTGGGCAAGACCAACATGGATGAGTTCGCCATGGGCTCCTCGAACGAGTCCAGCTACTACGGCCCGGTGAAAAACCCCTGGAACCTCGCCCATGTACCGGGCGGTTCCTCCGGCGGTTCGGCCGCGGCGGTGGCAGCGCGCCTGCTACCGGCTGCGACCGGCACCGACACCGGCGGCTCGATCCGCCAGCCGGCGGCGCTGACCAACCTCACGGGAATCAAGCCAACCTACGGCCGCGTCTCGCGCTGGGGCATGATCGCCTACGCCTCCAGCCTCGATCAGGGCGGCCCGCTGGCTCGCACTGCCGAGGACTGCGCACTGCTGCTGCAAGGTATGGCTGGCTTCGACGCGAAAGATTCGACCAGCGTCGATGAGCCCGTGCCGGATTACAGCGCCTGCCTGAACAACAGCCTGGAAGGCCTGCGCATTGGCCTGCCGAAGGAATATTTCGGCGCCGGCCTCGACCCGCGCATCGCCGAGCTGACCCTGGCTTGTGTCAAAGAGTTGGAAAAACTCGGGGCAGTGGTCAAGGACATCTCCCTGCCGAATATGCAGCACGCGATTCCGGCGTACTACGTGATAGCCCCGGCCGAGGCCTCCTCCAACCTGTCGCGCTTCGACGGCGTGCGCTTCGGCCATCGTTGCGAGAATCCGACCGACCTCACCGATCTCTACAAACGCTCACGCGCCGAAGGCTTCGGCCTTGAAGTGCAGCGGCGGATCATGGTGGGCGCCTATGCGTTGTCTGCCGGCTACTACGACGCCTACTACTTGCAGGCGCAAAAGATTCGCCGCCTGATCAAGAACGACTTCATGTCGGCCTTCAATGAAGTCGACGTGATCCTCGGTCCGACCACGCCGAACCCAGCCTGGAAGCTCGGCGAGAAGAACAACGACCCGGTGGCGCAGTACCTGGAAGATATTTACACCATCACCGCCAACCTCGCCGGCCTGCCGGGCATCTCCATGCCCGCGGGCTTTGTCGAAGGTCTGCCGGTTGGCGTGCAGTTACTGGCACCCTACTTCCATGAAGGCCGCCTGCTCAACGTAGCCCACCGCTACCAGCAGGTCAGTGACTGGCACAAACAATCGCCGGCCGGTTTCTAAGGGGTTAATGACATGCAATGGGAAACTGTGATAGGGCTGGAAATCCACACCCAGCTCGCCACCCAATCGAAGATTTTCTCCGCCAGCTCCACCACGTTTGGCGCTGAACCAAACACCCAGGCCAGCCTGGTTGATCTCGGTATGCCCGGCGTGCTGCCGGTGCTCAATGAAGAAGCTGTGCGCATGGCGGTCAAATTCGGCCTGGCGATCGATGCCGAGATCGGCGCCAGCAACGTCTTCGCCCGCAAGAACTACTTCTACCCGGATCTGCCCAAGGGCTACCAGATCAGCCAGATGGAACTGCCGATCGTCGGCAAGGGCCACCTGGACATCAGCCTGGAAGACGGCACGATCAAACGCGTCGGCATCACCCGCGCGCACCTGGAAGAAGATGCCGGCAAAAGCCTGCACGAAGACTTCCACGGTATGAGCGGCATCGACCTCAACCGCGCCGGCACGCCGCTGCTGGAGATCGTCTCCGAACCGGACATGCGCAGCGCCAAAGAAGCAGTGGCTTACGTCAAGGCCATTCACGCCCTGGTGCGCTACCTCGGCATCTGCGACGGCAACATGGCCGAAGGTTCGCTGCGTTGTGACTGCAACGTCTCGGTGCGCCCGAAAGGCCAGGCCGAGTTCGGCACCCGCTGCGAGATCAAGAACGTCAACTCGTTCCGCTTTATCGAGAAGGCGATCAACACCGAAGTTCAGCGACAGATCGAGCTGATCGAAGACGGCGGCAAGGTCATCCAGCAAACCCGCCTGTACGACCCGAACAAAGACGAGACCCGCGCCATGCGCAGCAAGGAGGAAGCCAACGACTACCGTTACTTCCCCGACCCGGATTTGCTGCCGGTGCTGATCACCGCACAATTTCTCGAAACCACCCGCGCCACCCTGCCGGAACTGCCACCACAGAAGCGCGAGCGCTTCCAGGCCCAGTTCGGTTTGTCCGCCTACGATGCCAGCGTGCTGGCCTCCAGCCGCGAGCAGGCGGATTACTTCGAACAGGTGGTCAAGATCGCCGGCGACGCCAAGCTGGCGGCCAACTGGGTGATGGTCGAACTCGGTAGCCTGCTGAACAAACAAGGCCTGGAGATCGAACAATCGCCGGTATCCGCCGAGCAACTGGGCGGCATGCTCGTGCGCATCGGCGACAACACCATCTCCGGCAAGATCGCCAAGATGGTCTTCGAAGCCATGGCCAACGGCGAAGGCAATGCCGATCAAATCATCGAAGCCCGCAGCCTGAAGCAGGTGACCGACAGCGGCGCCATCGAATCGATGCTCGATGAAATGCTCGCCGCCAATGCCGAGCAGGTCGAACAGTACCGCGCCGCCGATGAAGCCAAGCGCGGCAAGATGTTCGGCTTCTTCGTCGGCCAGGCGATGAAGGTCTCGAAAGGCAAGGCCAACCCGCAGCAAGTGAACGAACTGCTCAAGCAGAAGCTCGAAGGCTAAGCAGTTCAACATCGAACGACGCCGGGCTCGCCCGGCGTCGTCTTGTCTGGAGATACAGCTATGTGGCGTTTACTGACGCTCAGCGCACTATTCGGCCTGCTCGCGGGTTGTGCCGGGCTGCCGTTCGGGCTCGATTCCCGTGGTGAAAGCGACGGCGGCTACAGCGCCGAGGGCAAGGCGTCCTACTACGGCGCCAAGCACCACGGCAAACGCACCGCCAGCGGTGAGCGGTTCGACCAGCACCAACTGACCGCCGCGCACCGCAGCCTGCCCTTCGGCACGCGGGTGCGGGTGACCAACCTGAGCAACGACAAGACCGTGGTCGTGCGCATCAACGACCGTGGCCCCTATGCCCGCGGGCGCATCATCGATGTCTCACGCAAAGCCGCCCAGCAGCTCGACATGTTGCGCGTCGGCGTAGCGCCGGTTCGGCTGCAAAGCCTGGCCGACTGAACCCGCGTGCTGAATCAAGCAGTAACAATCCCCCGCCATGCGGCCCTCGCCTCGGCAAAACAGCTCGCTTAGCTAGGCCAGATTTTTCTGGAACGTTGAAGAGATGTCTCTGATAAGCCTTGTCTATCTGCTCGCCGGCCTGTCGTTGCTGGTCGTCGGCGCAGAGCTGTTGGTGCGTGGCGCGGCCAAACTGGCGGCGCATCTCGGCATCACTCCGCTGATCATTGGGTTGACCGTGGTCGCCTTCGGCACCAGCGCGCCGGAAACTGCGGTCAGCGTGCAAGCTGCCCTGAATGGCAGCGGCGATATCGCTGTCGGTAACGTGATCGGCAGCAACATTGCCAATATCCTGCTGGTTCTCGGGGCTAGCGCTTTGCTGTCGCCACTGCTGGTCTCGCGCCGACTGGTACGCCTGGATGTCCCGCTGATGATCGCCGCCAGCCTGCTCGCCTATGCGCTCGCTTGGGATGGGCGCCTGAGCTGGCTCGATGGCGCCCTGCTATTCAGCGCAATCATCGTTTACAGCCTGTATATGATCCTCCGCGGGCGCCGTGAAAAACCCTCGACGGACGACCAGTTCGACATGGCTTTCGGTCAATCCAAACTCGCCACTTCCGTCAGCTGGCTGCGCAACTCGACACTGATCGCCGTCGGCATGCTGCTTCTGGTGCTCGGCTCGAACCTGATGGTGGACGGTGCGGTCGCGCTGGCACGCGCGCTCGGGCTTTCCGAACTCGTCATTGGCCTGACCGTGATCGCCGTCGGCACCTGTCTACCCGAATTCGCCACCTCGCTACTCGCCGCACTCAAGGGGCAGCGCGATATCGCCGTGGGCAACATTGTCGGCAGTAATGTCTTCAACCTGCTCTGCGTCCTGGGCCTGACATCGATGCTGGCCCCGCAAGGGCTATCGATTTCGCCCAACGCCCTGGCTTTCGACTTCCCGGTGATGCTCGCCGTGGCCGTCGCCTGCCTGCCTATCTTCTTCGCCAACTACCGCATCAACCGCTGGGAAGGCCTGGTGTTTCTCGGCTACTACCTGGCGTACGTCGTCTATCTGTTGCTATTCGCCACCAACCGACCTTTCTATAAAATCCTTGGCGACGCCATTCTCTGGTACGCCCTGCCACTAACGGCCATCACCCTGATCATCATCGGTGCGCGCGCCTGGCAACGTGGCGCCCACTGCAAAACCAAAGGAAAACAGCATGAGTGATAACTACGCAAACGGCCTGGACATGCGCCGCCAGGTGATGGGCGATGCCTTCGTCGATCGCGCCCTGGGCAGCGCCACCGAGTTCACCCAGCCACTGCAAGACTTCGTCAGCGAACATGCCTGGGGCGCGGTCTGGACCCGTGCAGGTCTACCACTGAAGACCCGCAGCCTTATCACCCTCGCCGCGCTGACCGCGCTGAAATGCCCGCAAGAGCTGAAAGGCCACGTCCGTGGTGCGCTGAACAACGGCTGCACGGTCGAGGAAATCCGCGAGGCGCTGCTGCATTGTGCTGTGTATGCCGGGGTACCGGCGGCGATCGATGCCTTCCGCGCGGCCCAGGAAGTGATCGACGCCTATCAGGCTAGCGCCTAGATCCAGCCGCCCCACTGCAGCACAAAGATACCGATATTGGTCGTCACGGCCGCCGCCAGGGTGGTGATCACTATGATCGCCGCGGCCAGTTCATGGTTGCCGTTCACCGCCTTGACCATGACAAAACTTGCGGCGGCGGTAGGGCTGGCGAAGTAGAGGAACAGAATGCCCAACTCGGCGCCGCGGAAACCGCAGAGAAAAGCCCCGAACGTGCAGACTAACGGCAACCAGACCATCTTCATCAGGCTGGCGCTGATGGCCATGCCGCTACTCGCCCGCAGGGACGCCAACGACAGGGTGCCGCCAATACAGATCAGCGCCAGCGGCAGGGTCAGTTGTGCGAGGTATTCACCGGAGGTGGTCAGCCAGACCGGCAAACCTATCTGCCAATAGGCAAAGGGCATGGCCGCGAGGACGCCGATGATCAAAGGGTTGCGCAGGATGCTCTTGATAATGCTCCAGGCATCCGACTTGGAGCTTGGGCTGTAGATCGCCAGCACTAGCGCTGACAGGCTGTTGTAGGACAGGATCACCACCCCAGCCAAAACCCCGCCCAGGGACAAGCCCTAATCGCCGTACAGGCTGGTCGCCAGCGCCAGGCCGACGATGCCGTTGTTGCCACGAAAAGCGCCTTGGGTATAGACCCCACGGTCGGCCTTGGGGCAACGCCAGATCGCCCAACCCCAGGCGATGAAAAACCCCAGCAGCGTCGCGACGACAAAATAGCCCAGTACCGCCGGCTGCAAGGCCGTGCGTAGATCGGCATGCAAAATGGCGAGAAACAGCATGACCGGCATGCTGATGTTGAACACCAGCGCCGATGCCGTGCCGATAAACGCCGCATCGATCAGCCCCAGGCGCTTGAGCAGCACGCCGAGAAACAGCATGGCGAAAACCGGCGCGGTGATGCCGAAGGTTGCAGAGATGATTGCGAGCATGTCGTGTGCTGAGCCGGGCCAATGTCGTTAGGGGGCTAATGATAAATCAGCCGCACCGTCAACGCATGCACGCAACAACCACACCAAGCGTAATTCCACGCAGTCCAGCACAGGGATGCTCGCGTAGCTTGGCGCTGAACGCAGTGCCGCCCCGAGCACAGGGAACCTGCCCTATGCGCGGGTTCGCGCTTGCTTGATGCGCAACCGAGCTAGGCCGGCATCACCATCGGCGCTTGCACCAGCTGGTGATTTTCCAGACGCAGCTGCCGTCCATGGAAGCGTTTCAGGCTGGAACGGTGCCCAATGCTGATCAAGCTGGTGTCTGGCAATTCATCGACCAGCAATTGATAGAGGGCCGCCTCATCGACCTCGTCGAGGGCAGAGGTCGCCTCATCGAGGAACAACCAACGCGGCGCGACCAGCAAGGCTCGGGCAATTGCCAGCCGCTGCAGTTCACCGGGCGATAGCACGCGTTCCCAGTGATCTTCCAGGTCCAGCCGCTCGACCAAATGCTCTAGCCGACACTTACGCAACACCTGCTCCAGACGCTCCTGCGGGTAACATTCGGCAGGGTCGGGGTAGCTCAAAGCGCCGCGCAGACTGCCAATTGGCAGATACGGTTTTTGCGGCAGGAACAGGCTGCTGTCCGGCAGGCTCAAGGCGCCATTGCCGAATGGCCAAAGCCCACTCAGCGCCCGCAGCAGCGTGCTCTTGCCGCTACCCGAGGCGCCACTGATCAACACGTGCTCACCGGGGGTGATACGCAACGAAGTTGGTTCGAGTAGCCGGCGGCCATCCGCCAGGCTCAGTTGAACGTCGTCCAGCATCAGCTCTTCAGCGTCAGTCTGTCGGCGAATAGCCGGCGCTTTCTCCAGTGCTTCGCCCTCGGCCAGCGCCTGGCGAAAACTCAGGATCCGGTCGCAGGTAGCGCGCCAGGCCGCCAGGCTAGCGTAGGCGTCGATGAACCAGCTCATGCTCTCCTGCACATTGCCGAACGCCGAGTTGATCTGCATCAGATCACCCAGCTGGATCTTGCCGGCGAAGTAGCGTGGCGCGGCAACCACCAACGGAAAGATGATCGCAATCTGCGAATAACCCGCACTGAAAAAAGTCAGGCGT
>JBOICE010000364.1:0-14705 GCA_050739815.1 Pseudomonas sp.
GCCTGGGCGATCACCACACCGAGCAATAGCAGCGGCAGTTTCAACGGCTGGCCAGGCTGAGCACGGCGGCGTAGCGCGAGGATGGTCAGGCTGAGAATCAGCAGGCCAAGGCTCCCGGCGAAGTAACGGTGCACCATCTCGTTCCAACCCTTCTGCGCCTCCACCGGCGCCTCCGGGTAATGCAGCTCGGCATGGGCCAGCTGCACCTCGGTTTTCGGTACGCCGATAAAACCGTAACAGCCGGGCCAGTCCGGACAACCCAGGCCGGCATGGGTCAGCCGGGTATAGGCACCAAGCAGCACGACAACGACAGCCAGCATGGTAGCCAGCAGGGCGAGGCGGAATCCGGGTTTGGCCATAACGCTTCCTTAGCCGATATTCGACAGTTTCAGCAGGTGGCGGAGATCATTGAGCACGGCTTTGCCTTTGACCTTGGCGTCATAGCGCAGCACCAGGTTGCCGTGCGGGTCGACTATCCACAGCTGCGCAGCGCTGCCGCCGTCGGTGGCCTTGCCATAGGCCTGGGCATCCAGCGAGAGGCGCTCGAGCCTGGGGTATTCGCGTTGCAGCTGGGCGCTGTAGTCCTCGGCCAGCGGTTGGGCATTGGCCAGGGCGTGGCCGGCGCGCGAGGCTTCGCGACCTAGGCCGATTTGAATTTGCCGCGCCAGGTAGACGAGCTGGCGGCAGTCTTCCGTGCAGTCTTGCGGAGCGGTAACCAATAGCTGCCAACGGGTTTCTCCGGTGCCCTGCACACCCAAGTCGGTCCGACTTTGGCCGTTGCCGATCAGCTCGCCGTGATAAACACGACCCTCTGGCACCCAGAATCGCCATTGGTACATGGCTGTCGCCAGCACCATCGGGCCGATGGTCAGGGCCAGCAACAGCAGCAGCTGCCAGCGTCCCCGACGACGGCTAGGCGAAGCCTCAGGCAGGCTAATGGCTGGATTCATGTCGATTCTCCTGCGCGTTGTGCACTCACAGATACAGAGTGCAATCCGAGATAGATGAAGAGGCCGAACAGGGCTGCCGCGAGGGCAAACCATTGCACGGCATAAGCCACGTGTTTTTCCGGCCCCATGGACACCACCGCCCAGTCGGCCTGGTAGGCCGCAGGCCCTTGCTCCAAACGTAGTTCATAGGGCAGCCCGGCCCGCCCCAGCTGCGCCCAAATCGCGCGGGGCTCAACGGCGGTGATCAGGCGCGGCCACTCGCGGCTCGGCTGGTCGGGTTGCAATTGGAAGGTAGCGCCCGGCGGCACGTAGACCCAGGCAACCAGGCTCAAGGCCGTATCCGGAGAGCTGAAGACTGGCGGTGTACGGCGATCGGGCCAGCGCAGCCAACCCCGATTAAGCAACAACCATAAGCCACTGGCCTGGTCGTAGAAGGGTTGCAGCAACTCGATGCCGACCTGCCCGGCACGGGTGCGATTGTCCAGCAACAGGCTGTGCTGCTCGTCGAAATGGCCGTACAAATGCACACGCCGATAAGCCGGATCAGCGCTGTGTTCCAACTCGACGATAGCGATAGGCTCGGCACTGCGACGAGCCTCATAGCTAGCCAGCAGGGCACGCTTTTCCGCCGCCCGGGACAACTGCCAGAAGCCCAGGGAAATCAGCAGCGGCAGCAGCGCCAACACCACCAGGGTTGGCGCCAGACCGGGACGAAAGCGGCTCATGCGGCCCTCCCGAATCCACCCGTGTGACTGGCTATACTGAACTGCATTCCCCCATCCCCACTTCCGAGAGTCACGCCATGCTCAAAGCGGCGATCATCTTCATGCTATTGGCCACCGTAGCCAGTCTGTTCAGCGGTCTGTTCTTTCTGGTCAAGGATCAAGGCCACACCTCCCGCGTGGTCTACGCCCTCACCGTGCGGGTCACCCTTGCTGCCCTCACCTTGGCTCTAGTGGCCTGGGGCTTCTACAGCGGGCAGCTGGCGAGCCACGCGCCCTGGTAACTGCAAGCGCTAAGCGCTTTTGCTTGCAGCCTGTGGCTCACCGCTCCAGTTAAAGCACATAGACAAAGGTAAACAAGCCGATCCACACCACATCGACGAAGTGCCAGTACCAGGCGGCGGCCTCGAAGCCGAAGTGCTGATCGGCGTTGAAGTGTCCGCGCAGGATGCGCACCAGCATCACCGTCAGGATGATCGTCCCCAGCGTCACGTGGGCACCGTGGAAGCCGGTGAGCATGAAAAAGGTGGCGCCGTAGATGCCCGAGCCCAGGGTCAGGCCCAGCTCGTGGTAAGCCTCGATATATTCCATGGCCTGGAATGTCAGGAAGGTCAGCCCCAGCAGAATGGTCAGCGCCAGCCACAGCTTCAGCGGCTTGCGATGGCCCTTGCGCAGCGCATGGTGGGCGATGGTCACGGTAACGCTGGAGCTGACCAGCAATATGGTGTTGATCAGCGGTAGATCCCACGGCGAGATCACTTCCTTGGGCGGTGGGAACAGCTTGGAGTCCGGGTTGTTCAGCAACGGCCAGGCGAACTCGAAGCTCGGCCAGAGCATATGCGCCACGCCCTTGGCCCCGTCGCCGCCGAGCCAGGGCCCGGCCAGCACGCGCACGTAGAACAACGCGCCGAAGAAGGCGGCGAAGAACATCACCTCGGAGAAGATGAACCAGCTCATGCCCCAGCGGAATGAACGATCCATCTGCGAGCTGTACAGACCCGAGCGGCTCTCCTTGATCACAGTGCCAAACCAGCCAAACAGCATGTAGGCCAGCAGCAAGCCGCCGATGAAGAAAATCAGTGGGCCGTGGGAGTCCGGACGTGCGGCTTTCAGGTCGTTGAACCAGGTGCCAAGGCCATACACCGTGATCAACAGGCCGAAGGTGGCGATGATCGGCCACTTGCTCTGGGTCGGAACGTAATACTGCTCGTGAGTTGTCATTATTGTTCTCCTTCGTTATCCGCCGTTGCTGGCAACGGGCGGATGACGTGCAGTGATATCGAACAGCGTGTAACCGAGGGTCAGGTGGTGCACATCCTTGGGCAGGTCGCGGTCGATGATGAAGCGCACCGCCATCTCGATACGCTCACCGGGCTGCAGCACCTGCTGGGTGAAACAGAAGCATTCGGTCTTGTGGAAATACGCCGCAGCCTCTGAGGGCACCACGCTTGGAATGGCCTGGGCCGTCATCGGCTTATCGGTCGGGTTGTGCGCGATGAACTTCATCTCGCTGACCGCGCCTGGATGCACGACCAAGTCGTCGGCCTTGGGGCGGAACTCCCAGACCATGTCGGCGGCATTGGTGGCGAGAAACTGCACCCGCACTTGGCGCTGCTCGTCCACCGCCTGCGCACCCGTATAAGCCCCGCCCGTTTTGCCATTGATGCCGAACGCCTTGCACATCACGTCGTATAGCGGCACCAAAGCGAAGCCGAAAGCGAACATCACCACCACCAGGATGAGCAGGCGGGTAACCAGGCGACGCGTACTCAGGGCTGCGCTCATCAGTGGCTCACTTCAACTTCAGGTGGTGTCGTGAAGGTGTGGTAAGGCGCCGGCGAGGGCACCGTCCACTCCAGGCCCTCTGCCCCATCCCACGGCTTAGCCGGCGCGGTTTTGCCGCCACGGATGCACTTGATGACGATGAACAGGAAGAGGAACTGCGTGGCGCCGAAGCTGAAGGCGCCGATCGAGGAGATCATGTTGAAGTCGGCGAACTGCAGGCTGTAGTCGGGAATCCGCCGCGGCATGCCCGCCAACCCGACAAAGTGCATGGGGAAGAAAGCCATGTTCATGCCGACGAACGACAGCCAGAAGTGCAACTTGCCAAGGGTCTCGTCGTACATGTAACCCGTCCACTTCGGCAGCCAGTAATAAGCCGAAGCGAAGATCCCAAAGATCGCACCTGGCACCAACACATAGTGGAAGTGCGCCACCACGAAGTAGGTGTCGTGGTACTGGAAGTCCGCCGGGGCGATAGCCAGCATCAGCCCGGAGAAGCCGCCGATGGTGAACAGGATGACGAAGGCCACGGCGAACAGCATCGGCGTCTCGAAGGTCAACGAGCCCTGCCACATGGTGCTCACCCAGTTGAACACCTTGACCCCGGTGGGTACGGCGATCAGCAGGGTGGCATACATGAAGAACAGCTCACCCACCAACGGAATGCCGACCACGAACATGTGGTGCGCCCAGACGATGAACGACAGGAAAGCGATCGACGCGGTGGCGTAGACCATCGAGGTGTAGCCGAACAGCGGCTTACGCGAGAAGGCTGGAATGATCGAGCTGACCGCACCGAAGGCGGGCAGGATCATGATGTACACCTCGGGGTGGCCGAAAAACCAGAACACGTGCTGGAACAGCACCGGATCACCACCGCCGGCAGCACTGAAGAAGCTGGTACCGAAATGGATGTCCATCAGCATCATGGTCACGCAACCCGCCAGTACCGGCATTACCGCGATCAGCAGGAAAGCGGTGATCAGCCAGGTCCAGACGAACAGCGGCATCTTCATCAGGGTCATGCCGGGGGCACGCAGGTTGAGGATGGTGGCGATGATGTTGATCGCGCCCATGATCGAACTGATGCCCATCAGGTGGATGGCGAAGATGAAGAAGGTCACGCTTTCCGGCGCGTAGGTGGTGGACAGCGGGGCGTAGAAGGTCCAGCCGAAGTCCGGCCCGCCAGCGGCAGTGAACAGGGTGCTGACCAGCAGCGTGAACGCCGCCGGCAGCAGCCAGAAGCTGAAGTTGTTCATCCGTGGCAGGGCCATGTCCGGCGCACCGACCATCAGCGGAATCATCCAGTTGGCCAGGCCAACGAAGGCCGGCATCACCGCGCCGAAGACCATGATCAGGCCATGCATGGTGGTCATCTGGTTGAAGAATTCCGGCTGGACGATCTGCAGCCCCGGCTGGAACAGCTCGGCGCGAATGATCATGGCGAAGGAGCCGCCCAGCAGGAACATCGCAAAACTGAACCACAGGTACATGGTGCCGATGTCCTTGTGGTTGGTGGTCAATACCCAACGCATCAGCCCCTTGGCCGGGCCGTGGTGATGCTCGTGTTCATCTGCATGCCCTTGCTCTTTATGAATGTCGATCGCTGCGCTCATCTCGGCTTCTCCTATTCCTGAGCCTGTTTGTGGGCCAACACATCTTTCGGGGTGACCATGTCACCGACGTTGTTGCCCCAGGCGTTGCGCTCGTAGGTGATCACCGCGGCGATATCGACTTCCGACAGTTGCTTGCCGAACGCGGCCATGGAGGTTCCGGGTTTACCGTCGAAGACCATCTTCAGATGGTCCTCCTTCGGCCCGGTGGCGATCTTCGAGCCTTTAAGCGCCGGGAACATCGGCGGCAGGCCCTGACCTTCGGGTTGGTGACAGGCCGCGCAGGTGGTGTGATAGACCTTGTCACCCCGCGCAACCAGTTCCTCGCGGGTCCATTCCTTGCTGGTCAGCTCCTGGAGCTTGAGCGCTTCTTCCTTGCGCTCGGCCAGCCAAGTGGCGAAATCTTCTTTCGACTTGGCTTCGACCACGATCGGCATGAAGCCGTGATCCTTGCCGCAGAGTTCGGTGCACTGCCCACGGTAGAGGCCGGGTTGCTCGATCCGCGTCCACGCTTCGTTGACGAAGCCTGGGATAGCATCACGTTTCACCGCCAACGCCGGCACCCACCAGGAATGGATCACATCCGCGGCGGTAATCAGGAAACGCACCTTGGTGCCCACCGGCACGACCAATGGCTGGTCGACTTCCAGCAGGTAATGCTCGTCTTTGGGTGCCTGGTTATGGATTTGCTCGGCGGGAGTCGTCAGGTTGCTGAAGAACTCAAGATCCTGGCCCAGATATTTGTAGTGCCATTTCCATTGATAGCCGGTGACCTGGATATCCAGCTCCGACTCGCTGCTGTCGTAGATATCGATCAGCGTCTTGGTCGCCGGAATCGCCATGGCCACCAGGATCACGAAGGGCACCACGGTCCAGAGAACCTCTACCGTCGTGCTTTCGTGGAAGTGAGCTGCCACCTGACCGGTGGAGCGCCGATGGACGAGCATCGACCAGAACATCGCGCCGAACACCACTACGCCGATGACGGCGCAGATCCAGAAGATGGTCATGTGCAGATCAAAAACTGCGTGGCTGACCGCCGTGGCGCCAGGCGCCATATTCACGTCCCAGGCGGCTTGCACCTGGCTGAATACCGACCACAGCAGGAGTCCCACCCAGACTCGTGGATGTCGCATCATTGCGGGTTCCCCTTATCGTTCTTGTTATCCCGCCGGCTGTGCCTGCGACCAAGGGAGCGGCTGCTAAAAACCGACTTTAACTGCCGCAACCTCGCCTTGCCGTAGATCAGTCCGGTTCCATCAGGTGACGCCTTTCGAATCGGAGTATAGACGGCGACTTCAGCCTCGCAACGTCAAAACGCAAATGGCCAAAGCCGCCGAAGGCTTGTCCTAAACGCCCCCGTGGCTGCAGGTGGAGAAAAGTCGTGAACTCCCGATATAACACGCTCGCATAACCATTAAATAATTATGACAATCGCGTCTTAGCCACAGCCTCTGGCGAGCTATGGTCTTTGTTCCTTTCTCAACCATGTCCTTTTTTCAGGAGCAGTCATGAACACCGCCGCCCTGCGCGAATTGATTCAGCACGCGCACCAACACGAGGCCACCAGTGGTCAACTTGCACGCCAACTCGAAGGAAAACTGATACGCCTACACCCCTCAATTCGTCTGCCGGCCAGTGATGCTCAAGGTGTCTTAACGCGTTTCGTCGCCGCCTATGTTGAGCAGGTGCCGGATGTCTTGGATGCCGCCCACCAGGTGGCGCGAGAAGCCGGGATCGAGGAACAGATCAAGCCGGTGTTGAAGGTTGCCGAGCAGTTTTTCCTCCAGCCGCCGACTGTGATGGCCGGGCATGAAGGCCTCGACGGCCTGCTCGACGAAGCGTATCTGGCGCACCGCTTGGTCGAGGAAGTGAATGATCGCTACATCACTCATCTCGGCCAGCCGTTGATTCCGTTGGATACCACGGTGGCCAATCTGATCGCCCACCAGTTGATCGGTGAACCCTTCGCCAACCAACTGGACGAGGCGGTACACCATGCGGTCGAAGGCATGCTGGACGCTGCGATGTTCGCCCAGGACTCGGTGCAGGCTTACCGCGAACGCCTGACCAGCCCGGCAACGGATGCCGCCTGGAAACGCTGGCCGTGCCTGTCTCGCCAGCTCGGTGTCGAGTTGGAACTCGATCAGGTGCAACCCGCGGCGAGCTAAGTGCCCCGCGACAACTAAAGCCGCTACAACAAAGTCCCCACGACAGCGCTTTTGTCCGCCCGCCGGGCAAAAGCGCGAACAAGCAAAATTGAAACCCTCACGCCTGTTCAGCCCCAGGCACTCGAGCGCCGGCCTGAAGCGCTGCGCCAGCAGATCAGCAAACAGCCCGGCGCCGTGCATCCGTACGCCGAAGCGGCGGTCATACCGCTCACTGAAGATGGTCCCGATTTTCCGACGGCTCTCAACTAGAGCTTGGCCGATTCGAGGGCCTGTTTCTGACCTCGCTGGGCGAACTCGCTGACGACGCCGCGCTGTGGAATTCGTCGGGGAACGTCAGGCCCTAATGCTGATTTTTTGATCTTGACGCTGCGAGCGCTGAATGCTAAGCGCTTCGATTGGGCTGCTATACTGATTTTTCAGATTGCACGAGGTGTGCAGCGCTATCCATGGGTGCGGATATTGACGATAAATCTCAGTTAACGGCTAGAGGACAGGGAGGCCTGTAGCAAAAAACCAAGATTGGAGGTGTTTCATGAATCGGCACTATTACATCAGTGACAATCTCGACGATCTTGAAACCGTTGAGAATGAATTGGAAGCCAACGGCATCAATACCGAACAGATTCATGTGCTCAGTGAGAAAGTCGCTGATGTAGAAGAACATCACCTCCACGAGGTTAACTCGTTAATGAAACAGGATGTCGTCCACTCCGGCGAGATTGGTGCGGTGGTCGGCGTGCCACTCGCGGCGCTGGTGCTTGGGGGCGCTTATTGGCTAGGTTGGACCGAATCTGCCGCTGGCTGGGTACCCTTTATCTTCCTGGCGATTGTGATCCTGGGCTTTTGCATCTGGGAAGGCGGCTTTTTTGGTATCCAGGTGCCGAACACGCACTTCCGCAGTTTTAAACAGATGGTAGAAGAGGGCAAACATATCTTCTTCGTGGATGTTGAGCCGGATCAGGAACCGGTATTGGACCGGGTAATCGGACATCATCCAGGCCTGAAGGTCGCCGGCACGGGAACGGCAGCCCCGCACTGGACAGTAGCCTGGCTGCAGAGATGGCATCAGTTCAAGCGCACTATATAGCGCCATTGTTTGGAAGTTAACCCTGGAGATTCAAGCCCTCCGGGGTTTGCTTATTGGCCGAAGAAAACTGCCCGGCTGAGGAAAACATAGTCCGCCTCGGCGGCCATAAGCCCGACGAGCACCAATAAACACAAGGGCGGCACAAGTATGGCGTAGACCATGGCTAACCGCTCCCAGGCCATGTGCATGAAGATGGAGACAATCAGACCTGCCTTCAACAACATGAGAGTGATGATCAGGGACCACCTGAAGTAGCCTTGGAAGTGGTAATAGTCGACAAGATACGACAAGGTGCTAAGGACGAATAACAGCCCCCAAATCTTGAGATACAAACTGATCGGATGTTGTTGGCCTTGTGCATGCTCCATCAGTCGCGCTCCTCTTCAGACTTACCATAAATAGAAGAAAGCAAAAATAAACACCCACACCAAGTCCACGAAGTGCCAGTAGAGCCCAGCTATCTCGACGATCTGATAGTTTCCGGAACGCTCATAATCTCCCCGCAAAACTTTCAGCGCCACGATGCTGAGGTAAATGACGCCGATCGACACATGAAGTCCGTGGAAGCCGGTAATCATGAAAAAACTGGCACCAAATTGCGCCGCACCCATAGGGTTCCCCCAGGGGCGCACGCCTTCGGCGATGAGCTTGCTCCATTCAAATGCCTGCATGCCGACGAAGGTCAGACCAAAGGCTGCGGTCGTCAGCATCAGGGCCGTGGTTTTGGCGCGATCACGGCGGTAGGCGTAATTCACTGCCATGGCCATGGTGCCGCTGCTGCTGATCAGCACGAAGGTCATGATGGCGATCAGAATAAGCGGGATTTCACTCCCGCCGATCGTCAAGGCGAACACTTCGCTGGAGTTCGGCCAAGTGGCGGTGGTGCTCATGCGCACCGACATATAGCCGGTTAGAAAACAGGTGAAGATGAAAGTATCGCTGAGCAGGAAGATCCACATCATCGCCTTGCCCCAGGGGACCTGCTTGAAGGCGTCTTTATCCGAGGACCAATCGCCGGCTATGCCCTGCCAGCCCGGGGCTGGCGTGTTGGGTGCGCTGGGTGTGTAGGATGACCTGGGCTCGCCGGGGCCTGGGGGGTGCGATGCCATGGCTTCACCTCAGGCCGCAGAATGCAGCGATGGCTTCATAGGTTTCCGGTGTGCTGGTCAGCAAGGCGAATAGCACGAACCAAAGACCCAGTAAGTAATGCCAATAGATGGCACAGAGCTCCACGCTGGCGCTGAGTTGCGGCAACGGCACGCGGTGGAGGAATTTAGTGACGGTTCTGCTCCAGGCTACCAACCCGCCCAGCAGGTGAAGCCCATGCAGGCCGGTCAACAGGTAGAAGAAACTGTTGGCCGGATTGCTGGAGACAAAGTAGCCCCAGGCGACAAACTGCTGCCAGACCCAGAGTTGTCCCGCCAGAAAGGCAATCGCAAATACGCCCCCCAATGCAAAGCCAATGACAGTTCCACCGAGTTGGGCCTGTCGGGCGGCCATACGCGCCCACTGCAGGGCCATGCAGCTGAAGACCAGAAAAGCCGAATTCAGCCAGAGCTGCCATGGATGAGCTAAGGGTGCCAAGGGCTCTGTCAGGGGTAGCCAGTCGGCCACTTGTGAGCGGGCGATAAAGGCGATCAGGAAGAGAAAGAATAACGAACTCACTACGACCAGAAACAGGCGCAGACCTACTCTTGCGGTTTGCGCTCTAGCGACCCAGTGCGGGGCCGGGAGCCCTTCAGGATCGTGACTCCAACTGCCCCCGGGATCGGTGCTGTCGGTGTTCCTCAATAGTTGCCTGTTCATGAGCTTTCGCCCGCTATCTTGGCTTTGGCACTGAGTTGCCTCAGCTGCTCCAGCTCCTCGGCAGAGACCGTTTGCGGAACGAAATCCTGCTCTATGCCCGGCACACTGTAGTCATAGGCCCAGCGATGCACGACCGGCAACTTCGCGCCCCAGTTGCCGTGTATCGGCGGGGTGTTCGGTGTTTGCCATTCCAGACTGACCGCGCCCCAGGGGTTACTGCCGGCGGGCTTACCCTTGAAGACACTCCAGCACAGGTTGACTAGGAACAGCAGTTGGGAAACGCCGACGGACAATGCGACCACGGTAATGAAGGCATTCAAGTCTTGCGCCGACTGCGGGATGAACTCATAGCCTTGATAGGCGTAGTAGCGACGGGGCATCCCCAGGAAACCCAGGTAGTGCATGGGGAAATAGATGAGGTAGGTGCCCAGAAACGTAATCCAGAAATGCAGCTTGCCCAGCGTATCGTTCAGCATGCGTCCGGTTATTTTCGGGAACCAATGATAAATGGCGCCGAACACCACCAGTATCGGTGCAACCCCCATGACCATATGAAAATGAGCCACGACGAAATAGGTGTCGGATAGCGGAATATCCACGATCACATTGCCGAGAAATAACCCCGTCAGACCACCGACCAGGAAGGTGATGATGAAGGCCAGGGCAAACAGCATCGGCACCGTCAGGTGGATGTCGCCACGCCATAGGGTCAGCACCCAGTTGTAGACTTTCAGCGCGGTCGGTACCGCGATGATCAAGGTGGTGGTGGCGAAGAAAAAGCCGAAGTAGGGGTTCATGCCACTGACGTACATGTGGTGCGCCCAGACCACAAAGCTCAGGACACCGATCGCGATAATGGCCCACACCATCATGCGGTAGCCGAAGATGTTTTTGCGTGCATGGGTGCTGATCAAGTCGGAGACCAGGCCGAACGCCGGGAGGGCGACTATGTAGACCTCCGGGTGGCCGAAAAACCAGAACAGATGCTGGAACAATATCGGGCTACCGCCCTGATGATCGAGCTGCTGCCCCATTGAGATGATCGCCGGCATGAAGAAGCTCGTGCCCAGCAGTTTGTCGAACAGCATCATGACGGCGCTGACAAACAAGGCCGGAAAGGCCAGCAAGGCCAAAATCGAGGCCATGAAGATTCCCCAGACGGAGAGCGGCATGCGAAACAAGGTCATGCCGTGAGTACGCGCCTGCAACACCGTGGTCACGTAGTTCAACCCGCCCATGGTGGCGGCGACGATAAAGATCGCCAGCGATACGAGCATCAACACGATGCCCCATTCGGTGCCCGGTGTTCCCTGGGTAATGGCCTGCGGCGGATAGAGGGTCCAACCTGCACCGGAGGGCCCGCCAGGAACAAAGAAACTGGCGAGCAGCACCAGCACCGATAGCAGGTAGAACCAGTAGCTCAGCATGTTGACGTAAGGGAAGACCATGTCGCGGGCGCCAACCATCAACGGGATCAGATAGTTGCCGAAGCCGCCCAGAAACAGGGCCGTCAGTAAATAGATGACCATGATCATGCCGTGCATGGTCATCGCCTGATAGTAGGTGCTGGGGTCCATAAACTCGAGGCTGCCGGGGAAGCCTATCTGCATGCGCATCAGGCCGGACAACACCAGGGCAATAAGACCCACGAATATAGCCGTCAAGGAATATTGAATGGCTATGACCTTGTGATCCTGACTCCAGATATATTTGGTCAGGAAACTTTGGGGTTCATGCAGTAACTCTGTGTCAGCTTGCTCCGCATAAGCCATCACGTAATCCTCCACGTGAAGTTTCGGTGTGTCTCTGGCTACTTACGGCTACTTCCCTGGTTCCGCCTTGCTCGCATCGGCGTCGGCATTCGCTTTGGATTTGATAAAGGCGATCAGTGCGTTCAACTCCTCATCGTTCGGAGCAAAGACCGGCATGATGGCGGCATAGCCCTTGACGATTGCGGCACCGGGCGTAAGAACCGAATCTTTTAGATAGCCCTCATCGACCTTGACCGTCGTACCGTCAGCAAGAGTTTCTGTCTTGCCATACAGGCCCTCCAAGCTGGGGCCGACGCCCTTACTGCCATCGACACTGTGGCAGACCAGACAGCCGAGCGACTCGGCCACTCGTTGGCCCTGCGCCGCCAAATCGCCGCGTCCTCCCGCCGCATCGCTGGCAGCAGGCTCCTTGTCTTGCCGTGCAGCACTCAGCGATTTGATGAAGGCAACGAGAGCACCCATGTCATCTTCATTGAGAGTATAGGGCACCATGACCGGCGGGTAGCCCTGGACCAGCCTGGCCTTCGGATCGAGGATCGATTGCTTCAGGTAAGCCTCATCGACCGTGACACTGGTGCCATCGGCGAGCTGTTCCGTGCGGCCGTACAGGTCCTTCCAGCCCGGGCCAAGACTGGCGCTGCCGTCCTGGCTATGGCAGGCGCGGCAGCCGTGGCTTTCGGCCAACTGGCGGCCTTTCTCCAACAGGCTGTCCCGGCTGGGCTTGGCCGCAGTCGTCAATGTCTGCGCAAAAGTCGGTTGGCTGTTCAGCCATTGATCGAAAGCGCCCTGTTGCTCCACGATCATATGGCCACGCATGTTGTAATGACCTACGCCGCAAAACTCAGCGCACAGAATTTCAAACTTCCCAACTGTGATTGGCGTAAACCAAAAGTGCGACACCATGCCTGGCACCACATCCATCTTGCTGCGTATTTGCGGGATATAGAAGTTGTGCAGCACATCTTTTGAGCGCAGTAAAACTTTCACCGGTTTATCGAGCGGGAGGCGAATTTCATTGTTCCTTATGAGCACATCGTCTTGCCCAGCGGAATCGTTCGGATCAAGGCCCAGAGGATTAGCGGAGTCCACAAACTTAACACCAGATCTGCCCAGTTTCCCGTCCTGGCCGGGAAAGCGAAAAGCCCACTGCCACTGCTGGGCAATCACTTCAAGTTCATAAGCCTCTTTCGGGACCTGGACGAAATCATTGTAAACAACCAGGCCTGGCGCCAACATGCCGGCAATACCCACCGAGGTGATAACAATCAACCACCATTCCAACTTCTTGTTTTCCGGCTGGTAGTCCGCCCTTGAACCCTCCCGGTGACGGTAACGCATCACGGCTACCGCCATGAATACCGTGATGGCGATAAAAAATATTCCGGTAATGATAAGAGTGATTAACAGGGTGGTGTCTATTGATCCCCAGTTGGACGCTGCCGGAGTCAAATGCCAGGGAGCTAGCAGATGGAACAATACTGATGCAACAACGACTAGAATTAAGATAATTGCTATTGCCATTTTCTCTTCATCCTATTCCTGTTGCTCATTGGTTATGCAAAAGCATCGCCACTAAACAGCGGCGTCAAATCAATATCAATCCGACGCTCAATCAGGGTCGACAAGTACCACCAGTCTTGGTGGCAAAATCAGTAAGGAGTATAGTACACAGGATAAACCAGCGCTTTTTCTGATAAGCCTGATAACCAGAGACTCCAACTCCAATAGTTAGTTAATCGCTTAAAACCTATTGGCCACAGATGGTTTTATATATTCGCCAGCACTTATTCCTGAACTAAAGGGTCGTAGTGATATGTTTCCGATCAGTCAAAATTATTGAAGAGGGTTGGTTGATTGGTGAGCCGTTCTGGGCTGAAGCCTCTACAACAGCGCCATTTGCCCGCCTGGCGGGCAAAAGCGCGAACAGTCGAGATTGAAACCTTCGCGCCTGTTCAGCCCCAGACGCCTGATCGCCAGCTTGAAGCGTTGTGCCAGTAGATCGGCGAACAGCCCCTCGCCACGCATCCGCGTGCCGAAGCGGCTGTCATACAGCTCACCGCCACGGCTCTGGCGCACCAGGCTCAAGACATGCTCGGCACGCTCGGGGAAGTGCGCCGCCAACCACTCCTCGAACAACGGCGCCACTTCGCGCGGCAGGCGCAGGAACATATACGCCGCACTCTGCGCGCCAGCCCCCTTGGCTTCAGCCAGCAGTTGTTCCAGCTCGCTGTCGTTGATCAACGGAATCATCGGCGAGCAGAGCACGCCAACTGGCACCCCAGCCTCACGCAGAACTCGGATCGCGCGCAACCGAGCCGATGGCGCAGCCGCGCGTGGCTCCATGACGCGTTTCAACTCGTCATCGAGAGTGGTCAGGCTGATCATCACCGCCACCAGCCGCTGCTTCGCCAACTCGCTGAGTAGATCGAGGTCGCGCAGCACCAGCGAGCCCTTGGTCACGATGGTTACCGGGTGGCGATAACGCAGCAGCACTTCAAGCGTGCGTCGAGTCAGTTGGTGTTCACGTTCGATCGGTTGATAGGGGTCGGTGTTGGAGCCCAGATTGATTGGCGCGCACACATAACCCGGCTTGGATAGCTGTTGTTCGAGCAGGGCCGCAGCATTGGTCTTGGCGATCAGCTTGGTCTCGAAGTCCAGCCCCGGTGACATATCCCAATAGGCATGGCTAGGCCGCGCATAGCAGTAAATACAGCCATGCTCGCAGCCTCGGTAGGGATTGATCGAGCGGTCGAAGGGCAGGTCCGGGGATTGGTTGCGAGTGATGATGGTCTTGGCGGTTTC
>JBOICE010000365.1:0-4229 GCA_050739815.1 Pseudomonas sp.
TGGCAGCGCATGCTCAGCGAGCCGCGGGCGATGCAGTTCTCCAGCAGGGCGCCGGCGCGTGCGGCGATGGGCGCGTCTATCTCGCGCAGCACGCGGCGCTCGTTGGCGATGTAGTCCTTGAGCGTCGGGCCGGCGCTATTGGGGCGCCAGGGCTGACCCCAGAGGGTCTTGTCCAAATGGATATGGCTTTCCACCAGGGCCGGGGTCAGCAGCTGGTTCTGGCCGTCGCTATCTTCGGCGGCCAGCGGCGCGTTGCTGGCCGGCCGGCGCTCGGCAATGCGGCCAGCCTCGATACGGAAATCCTCGGCCGCGCCGCCATAGGGGCGAATATTGCGCAGCCAGCGTGAATGACTCATGGCTTACCTCGAAATCATCGAAAGCGGCCGCCAACCGGCGGCCGGGTCAGGCGGAGGGGTCAGCCTTTGAGCTTGGACCAGATGCGGTCTTGCAGTTCGCGGGCCTTGTTGCTGCATTCCTTTTCCGGGCGCAGGCGCGCGGCGTACTCGTCCGGCATGTTGATGGCGTCCATCACCTGCCACTTGGCTTCGAGCAACTTGTCGCTGTCGATGCCGTTGGCATAGGCGATGGAGTTGGACACGGCGGCGGCGTTTTCAGGTTTCATCATCCAGTCGATAAAGACCCTGGCGTTGCCCGGATGCGGCGCGCTCTTGGGCACGGCGAAGTTGTCCTGGAACATGGCCACGCCTTCACGCGGGTAGACGTACTTGATGCTGCTCTTCTGCAGGGTGGCGCGGGCGGTGGAGCCGTTCCAGTTCTGCATCATGATCACTTCGCCGGAGGCCATGCGGTCGACGGTGTTGTCCGAGCTGTACATCTTCAGGTGCGGCTTCTGCTTCTGCAGCAGCTCGAGGATGCGCTTGGCGTCTTGCGGGTTTTCGCTGCACTCGTCGACGCCCAGGTAGTGGCTGGCGGCGTTGATCACGCTGCTCGAGGTATCCAGCGCGGCGAGCTGGCCGCTCAGCTCCGGGCGGGGCTCGAAGAACTCCTTCCAGGAGTCGTCCAACTTGCCGCCCGGCACCCGCGCGCTGTCGTAGGAGAAGCCGGTGGTGCCCCACAGGTAAGGCGCGGAAAACTTGCGGCCCGGATCGAAGGAGGGATCGCGGAAGGCCGGTTTGACGTACTGGAAGTTGGTCAGTTTCGGGGCATCGATTTCCAGCAGCAGATCCTGCTCGATCAGCGTGCGCATGATCGAGTGTGAGGGCACTATCACGTCGTAGGCGGCGCCACCGGCCTGCAACTTGGCCAGCAGGGTCTCGTTGCTGTCATAGCCGTCCATGGTGACCTTGATGCCGGTCTCCTTCTCGAACTTGGCCAGCAGTTCGACCGGGTAGTAGTCGGTCCAGTTGTAGAAGAACAGTTCTTTCGGCTCATCGGCCTGGGCGGACAGGCCGGCGAAACAGCTGAGGGCAAAGCCAGCCACCCCGTAACGCAGTGCTTTCAACATCATCGTCTTACTCTCCTTGCAGGGAACAACACGGGTAGAAGTGCTCATGGGTTTTCCGCTTTGCCACGCTGCCCAAGCCAGAAGGACAGCACGACCAGAACGATGGAGATCACCAACATCAGGGTCGAGATCGCGTTGATCTCCGGGGTCACCCCGGCCTTGATGGCCGAGAAGATGTACACCGGCAGCGTGGTGGAGCCGGGGCCGGCGACGAAGAAGGTCATGATGAAATCGTCGAGGCTGACCACGAACGCCAGCACCGCACCGGACAGCACCGCCGGCCAGAGCAATGGCAGGGTGACCCGGCGGAAGGTCTGGAAGGGGTTGGCATACAGATCGTTAGCCGCCTCCAGCAGGCTCTTGTCCAGGTCGTTCAGCCGCGCGCGGATCGGCAGGTAGGCGAAGGGGATGCAGAAGCCGATATGCGCGACTATCACCGTCAGCAGGCCGAGCTTGATCCCCAGTGCCATGAACAGCAGCAGGGTGGCCACCGCGGTGACTATCTCCGGCAGGATCAGCGGCAGGTTGATGCCGCCTTCGACCATCTTCTGCCCGTAGAAGGGCCGGTAGGTGGCGAGCGCTGCCAGCAGGGCGATGGCGGTGGCACAGACTGTGGCGATGCCGGCGACTATGATCGAGTTGAGCGCGGCGGTCTGGATCGACGGGTTGGCGAGGATGCGGCCGTACCAGGCGAAGGAGAACTCGGTCCATACGGTCGCCGAACGGTTGGCGTTAAAGCTGTAGGCAATCAGCACGAAGATCGGCAGGTACAGGTAAGCCAGGATCAGCAGGCTGGTTTCGCGGGTCAGCGGGAGTTTTTTCAGGTGCTGGGCGATCATGCGGCGGCTCCCTGGCGGACGGTTTTGGCGGCCTTGCGGCTGTAGAGGGCGTAGAACACCAGGGCCAGCAGCATGATCCCGAGCAGCAGGAACGACAGCGAACTGCCCAGCGGCCAGTTACGCGCGGTGCCGAATTGCTGCTGAATCAGGTTGCCGATCATCAGGGTCTTGCCGCCGCCGAGAATCGCCGGGGTGATAAAGGCCCCCAGGCTCGGTACGAACACCAACAGCGCGCCGGCGATCACCCCCGGCATCGACAGCGGCAGGATCACCCGGCGCAGGGCCTTCCAGCGGTTGGCGCCGAGATCATAGGCGGCCTCCACCAGACGCCAATCGAGCTTCTCCAGGGTCGAGTAGATCGGCAGGATCATGAACGGCAGGAAGCTGTAGACCAGGCCGACACTGACGGCAAAGTCGTTGTAGAGCAGGGTGATGCCGCCGGCCTGGGGGAACAGGGCGTTGAGGCTCTGGGCGATCCAGCCGTGTTCACGGAGGATGATCAGCCAGGCGTAATTGCGGATCAGCAGGTTGGTCCAGAATGGGATGGTTATCAGCAATACCATCAGGTTGCGCTGGCGCGGTGCCAGGCTAGTCATCCACAGCGCCACCGGGAAGCCGAACAAGAAACACAGCAGGGTAGTGCCGCCCGCCTGGCCGACCGAGCGCAGCAGCGCCTGGGCATAGACCCAGTTGAGTTCGAGGTTGCCGTCGAAATCCTCCTGGAAGAACAGCTGCACATAGCTTTGCAGTTGCCAGTCGGCCTGCCAGTCGACGCCACCGTAGAGGTTGCGCGGCAGCAGGCTGATATAGCCCATGATCCCCAGTGGGATGGCGATCAGTGCCAGCAGCGTGAGCACGACCGGGCTCAGCAGTAGCAGGCGGCTCATGGCCGGTGAAGTGCTGCTAACGCTCATCTCAGGCCTCCATCAACAGGCAGGCATGCGGCGGCAGGTGCACCGCGACTGCTTCGCCAACCGCGCGGGCGCCGTTGAGGCCTTCGTTGCCTTCACGCAACATGACTTTCACGTCGTTGCTCAGGCGGCATTGGTAGAGCGTCGCGGTGCCGACATAGAGCACCGCCTCGATCACCCCACGCAGGTGGTGCGGCTGGGAAATGTCGACCAGCTTGGAACGCTCTGGACGAAAGGCCAGCTGCACCTTCGCCGGGTCGAGTGTGGATGATGGGTTGCAGGGGATAGCCACCGGCAGCCCGGTCGGTTGGAACAGGCTTTCATCGCCCAGCCCAGGTTTGAGGCTGCCGGGGAGAAAGTTGATATCGCCGATGAAATGCGCGACGAACTGGTGTTGCGGGCGCTCGTAGATATCGTTCGGGCTGCCGATCTGCAAAATCTTGCCGGCGGACATCACGGCGATGCGATCGGAGAGGGTAAGCGCCTCCTCCTGGTCATGGGTGACGAAGATGAAGGTGATCCCGGCTTCCTTCTGCACCCGCTTGAGCTCGACCTGCATCTCCTTGCGCAGCTTGAGGTCCAGCGCCGATAGCGGTTCATCGAGCAGCAGTACGTCGGGCTTGGGGGCCAGGGCGCGGGCCAGGGCCACACGCTGCTGCTGGCCACCGGATAGCTCGGAGGGTTTGCGCCGTGCCAGGTGCTCCATCTGCACCAGGGCGAGCATCTCCTTGACCCGGGCAGGAATCGCCTTTTGCTCCAGGCCCTGCATCTCCAGGCCGAAGGCGATATTCTCCGCCACGCTCATATGCGGAAACAGCGCGTAGCTCTGGAACACGGTATTGACCCGGCGCTTGAATGGCGGCAAGTCGTTGACTCGTTGCCCACCGATGAGGATGTCGCCCGAGCTGACGTGCTCGAAGCCGGCGATGGCGCGCAGCAAGGTGGTCTTGCCGCAGCCGGAGGGGCCGAGGAGGGTGAAGAACTCGTTGTCGGCAATAGTCACCGAGACGTCAT
>JBOICE010000366.1:0-3287 GCA_050739815.1 Pseudomonas sp.
CCCCCGCGTCTCCAAATGCTTCCGGCGCATCAATGCTGTGCCGTGCTCCAGTCGATCAGACCGAGCTGCCAGGTTGCCAGAATCAGCAGACCAAAGCCGATGCGATACCAGGCAAACGCCGCATAACTGTGATGGCCAATGAACTTCAGCAGCGCGCGTACCGCCAGCATGCCGAAGATAAAGGAGGCGACGAAACCTACGGCGAAGACCGGAAAATCGCCCGGCTGGAACAGCTCACGGTGCTTGTACCCGGTGTAGACCGCCGCGCCGACCATGGTCGGCATCGCCAGGAAAAAGGAAAACTCGGTGGCCGCCTTGCGCGACAGGCCGAACAGCAGGCCGCCGATGATGGTGGCGCCGGAACGCGAAGTGCCCGGAACCAGCGCCAGGCACTGGGCGCAGCCGACCTTGAGGGCGTCCTTCCAACTCATGTCGTCGACGCTCTCGGCGCGGATCACATGCTTGCGGCGCTCGGCCCAGAGCATGACCACGCCGCCGACCACCAGCGCCGCGGCGACGGTGATGGGGTTGAACAGGTAATGCTGAATCTCATCGGCAAAGGTCACGCCGAGGATGGCCGCGGGCAGGAAGGCGATCAGCAGGTTGGCGGTAAAGCGCTGCGCCTGCTGCTCTTTCGGCAGACCGACGACCACATCGAGGATCTTGCGGCGATATTCCCAGATCACCGCGAGAATGGCGGCAAGCTGAATGATGATGTTGAAGGCCTTAGCCCGCTCGCCGTCGAAGCCGATCAGGTCAGCGACTATGATCTGGTGGCCGGTGCTGGAAATCGGCAAAAACTCGGTCAGCCCCTCGACGACCCCCAGAATCAACGCCTGCGCGGCGCTCCAAAGCTCCATGCAATCCCCCGTAATGCAATGCCACAAGCATCGCGAATCAATGTATTTGGTAGTCGTACGGCGTGGCGAGTCTGCCACTCTCGGGCAACAAATAAGGCTCCACAGCGGAACAAAAAACCAGCAGGCGCTTAGGTTTACCGCTTTGGTGCCGAAATGCTAACAGACATCCCGAATAAGCGCTGCTGCCTTTATGGCCAATAGCCTTGCCCCTACTCCGGATGCTTTCCTGGTAGCCCAGAATCAGCGCTGATGCATGCTGCAAAACAACAAGAGTCCAGAGTGCCTGTCCATGAATAGCCTACGCAACCTGCCCATCAGTCGTCGGCTGTGGCTGATCCTCGCCGTCGCCATCCTGATGCTGGTCACCCTCGGCGTGCTGATGCTACGGCAGAACCACGCGGACCTCTACGCCGGCAAAGTGCTGAAAACCCAGCATGTGGTGGAAAGCGTCGCGGGCATCCTCAAGCACTATCAAGGCTTGGAAAGCGCCGGCACGCTGAAGCGTGAACAGGCACAAAAGCAGGCAATGGAGCTGATCCGCGGCCTGCGCTACGACCAGGATGATTATTTCTGGATCAATGATCTGGCACCGAAGATGATCATGCACCCGACCAATCCCAAACTGGAGGGCCAGGACCTTTCCACCCTGAAGGACCCGGACGGTAAGGCACTGTTCAACGAAATGGTGAAGATAGCTAAGGCCAAGGGCGCCGGCATGGCCGACTACCGCTGGCCCAAGCCAGGTGCCAGTGCGCCGGTGCCTAAGGTTTCCTATGTCGAACTGTTCGAGCCCTATAACTCCGAAGCCGCGATCAAGGTGATCAACGAGAGCAGTCGTGCCTCTCAGCTCACCGTCGAGCAGGCGCGCCAGGCCAGTGAGAGTTTGAACCTGATCGGTCAATCACTGCGTAACCTGACGGGCTTGAATGCTTCGATCGCCAGTGCCACGCTACAACAGTCGCACGTTGTGGAAGATATCAACCAGAATGTTACCCAGGCGGCTAGCCTGGCCCACAGCAATGCCCTGACCGCAGAACAGTCCAGCGACGCTAGCCAACACCTCAACCAGTTGGCTGAAGAGTTGAACCGCTTGTTAGGGCAATTCCGCGTATGAGGGAAGCATGAGCAGCATGGAACACCAGGAAGTCGATCTCAAGAAACCGCAGAATCAGGACCTGATCTGGGATCTGCACAGCATGGCCCGCCGCGAGCTGGCCGAGCGCTTCATTCGCTTGTTCGAGAATCGACTGTGTGTGTATTCGGAATCAGTCCGCCAGCTGTATACCAACTACACCCTGCACTTCCCCGCTGATTCCGGCCGCAAGATGGTCGTACTGCCGAATGCTTATGCCTTTCACGACACCCTGCATGGCATCGAGGCCAGCGCAGTACGCAAGACCGGGCTTTGCGTACTGCCGGGCGTTGTCCTGGGCAAACCTGGGCTGTTGCTGACCACACAAATCAAAGAAGGCGGTCCCGCGCCCAAAACCATGCCGTTCAAATCGGCCTTGGCACAAATCATCAGCAGCCAGAAGAAGATCGGCGACATCTTCCTGCCCATCATGATGAAGGGCGATCTACGCGAGTTCGACCAGCAGCTGCCCTACATCCACCTGCACCGACTGCAGGTGAGCAAACTTACGCGCCTCTCCTCCTTTGAGCGCGACGATATACAGCAGACCATCACACGCAAGCTACTGATGCTCTATCGCCAAGCCGACAGTCTGGTTTGCTAGCCTTACCAAGGCGCGTTGCGTCAAGCTGAAGCCTTTGTCGGTCGCACAACTCGTAGGTTGGGCTGAGCTCCGCGAAACCCAACGGAGAGGTTTCAGGCGCTGCCGGAGGCCTGGATGTGTTGGGCTTCGTCGCTGCACATAACTGGGACATAGCATTTACAAACGCATTGGCTCCAGCCTTTAGGGCTGAACAGTGCTCGCCGGGCTCGGCAAACGCCCTTGAACTCTGCACCCCGGCCACGTAAGGCCGTCACCACCTGAAGTCGCTACAATCGCCTCTCTTTTTTTTTGTGAGCGGGCCCAACGCCCGCTGCCGAGGGCCGTCAATGTCTCCGCTGGAACTCTTCGCCGCCGCGCTTGGCATCATCGCCGTTTGGCTCACCGTCAAACAGAACCCCTGGTGCTGGCCGCTCGGTTTGCTGATGGTGCTGCTGTACAGCTGGATCTTCTTCGCGGTGAAGCTGTATTCCGACATGCTGCTGCAAGTCGTCTACGCAGCCCTGCAACTGTACGGCTGGTGGCAGTGGACCCGTGGCGGTCAGCAACAGCACGGTCGCCAGGTCTGCCGCCTGAGTCGCGGCGGCCTGTTGCTCAGCCTGCTCGTCGGTAGCGCCGGCAGCCTTGGCCTGGGTTATCTGATGGCCAATTACACCGATGCCGCCGCTCCGTGGATGGATGCCGCGCTGACGGC
>JBOICE010000367.1:0-5239 GCA_050739815.1 Pseudomonas sp.
ATTCTGAGCGTTCCCACGCTCTGCGTGGGAACGCCGCCACTGATGCCCCGTGTCAGCGTATTTCGTCGGTTTAAGTCAATTAAACGATTGATAAGCTGAAGTTTTTCCCCCTATCAATAGCGTCGATATTCGTTATCGCGAGTGTTCACTTTTTAAACAATTGGCTATCCGTAAGATGGGCCCCGTACTCACTTACGCCCCCCCACGAGGAGCCACCGAGATGAAAAGCCAAGCCTTCGCTGCACTGATCTTCGCCAGCCTGTCTGCCAGTGTTTTCGCTCTGCCGGCCGATCATTCGGTCACTGCCAAAGTCGCTGAAAACGGCTCCGACCGCACCGGCAACCGCATCGCCGAAAGTGGTTCCGAGCGTCTGCAAGAGCGCTTTCGCGTAGCCAGTGAAGGTTCTTTCATGGTGCTGGACCGCGTAGCCGAAAACGGCTCTGACCGTACCGGCATGCGTGTCGCCGAAGGTGGTTCGGATCGCACCGGCAACCGTATTGCCGAAAGCGGCTCGGATCGCACCGGCAACCGTATTGCCGAAAGTGGTTCCGACTGCACTGGCATCAGCGTTGCCGAGAGTGGTTCTGACCGTCTGCTGGAAGCACGCGGCGTAGTCTGAACCAGAGCGCTTCACTCTCCTTTAAAGCCCGGCACTGGCCGGGCTTTTTATTGGCTCTTTGTTAGCTCCCAGGGTCCCGCGGGAACGCATTCGTAGAAGCTCGGCGTCCTCTGGACGGTGGTGGCGATTAACAGCCGGCGTTTTACCGCCGAGTCGTAGCACGGGTCAGCCGTCTGGCCGCAATCCGTCCTCGACCGCGCAAGTAGGGTTACGCTGAATCAAGCCGTCCTACCAGAACTGAATGGGTAAACCCGACGAGGAGACAAGCATGGAAAGGAAGAGAGAACTCGACACGTACCAGCGCTTCAGGAAGCTGTACCCGGATTACTTTGACGCCGTAGAGGCACTGGGCACAGCGGTACGTCGTGCCGGTCCACTGGATGAGCAGGTTATCCAACTGGTCCAGCTCGGTGCGGCGGCGGCCATCCGCTCCGAGGGTGCCGTGCACAGTCATGCCAGACGGGCACTGGAAGCGGGCGCCAGCCCGGAGCAGATCCATCACGCTCTGCTCTCACTCACCAGCACGATCGGCTTCCCGACCGTCGTGGCCGCCTTAAGCTGGGCGGACGATGTGCTTGGAAGGGCAGAGCAGAACACTTAGTTTCGTGAGTGGCGACATCCCTTACGCCGGGGCTTGCCCAGCGTCTCGCGCACTGTGCGCCAGACGTGCGGCGGCCTCGGCGGCGCCCATGTTCCGGGCCGCGGCTAGCGGGGTAAGACCGCTGGCATCCTGGCGCGTGGGGTCTGCGCCATTTTTCAGCAGCAGGTCGATGATCTCCGGGCGATTGAACATCGCGGCCATCATCAGCACCGTCTTGCCATCGGGCGTAGCGCCTTCCAAATCGGCGCCGTGGGCCAGCAGCAATTCGACCATGGCCACATCGCCCTTGAAGGCTGCACCGGCCAGCGGAGTTTGCCCATTGTTGTTGCGCAGGTTCGTATCAGCGCCGTGCTGCAGCAACACCCGCACCGCGTCGTGGTGACCGTGGTAGCTGGCCAACATCAGCAGGCTGCCGCCCTTGTGGTTACGCAGATTAACCGGCAGACCTTGACCCAGCAGCACGGTCAGTTCATCGACTGCGCCGCTGCGGGCAAGGTCGAACACGCGCTCGGCGAAGGCTAGGGTGTCGTCATCCAGTGCATTGGCTTCAGCGTTTTGTGGGGGTTGCTGGATCATGCTCGGCTCCTGGCTGAATGGTCGGCAGTGCGATACCTGTAGCGGCAGGATAGCCGGACTGAGTGCAGGCGCCTGATAGGGATTGTTTATGGTGGGAATGTGGTTTTGCCCAGCCTGTGAAGTAAAGGACTTGGAACTGCTCGCGAATTTGTCCGGCGCGGGCGTTGGCCGCTTTGACGAAATGCTCCGGGTCAGTGAAGAGTGTTTCAGCCTGCAAGAAAACACCTAAGTCATTAACCCGTGAGGTGGCGGATGGCGTAGGCTGGCCTTGTCGCATCAATACGCGGCGCTATTCGCGAACAGTTGAAGAAGGAAAGCTTATGCAAATCCAAGTTCACAGCGATAACCACATCGAAGGCAGTGCCCGACTCGTAGAGTGGGTGAGTGCCAGTGTTGCCAGCAAGCTGGAGCGTTTCGACGAGGAATTGACCCGCGTTGTCGTCCATCTCAATGACGAGCACGGGGTAAAGGCCAGCGACAAGCGCTGCCAGATCGAGGCACGGCCCAAAGGGCTGCAACCGCTCTCGGTTACCCATAAAGCTGAGTCACTGGATTTTGCTGTGGAGGGCGCGATTGAAAAGCTCAGCCACGCCTTGAGCCACCAGTTCGGCAAGCTGCGCAGCAAGCGTGCGCCGGCCTATCTGGCCGACGGTGCAGCGGAGGCTATAGAAGGACAGGATGCGTTGTTGGAGGAAGACTTCCTCGCTGATGAACGAGTCCGCAGTTCTTAGCCGAGCGCTAAATAAAGCCGCCGGCGGGGAGGAACCTGCCGGCGGCTTTTTTTATGGGCGGCATTTACGTCAGCTGACCCACAAGATGTGATCGTTCCCGCGTGGCGCGTGGCGCCGATCGACATTAGTCCTGGCGGCTGGTGACTTCGAGCAGGTGGTAACCGAACTGGGTTTTCACCGGGCCTTGCACGACATTGATCGGGGCGCTGAACACCACGGTGTCGAATTCTTTAACCATCTGGCCTGGGCCGAACGAGCCGAGGTTGCCACCGTCGCGGCTGGACGGGCAGGTGGAGTTATCTTTAGCGACCTGGGCAAAGTCGGCGCCAGCTTCGATAGCGGCTTTCAGTTCGTTGCATTTGGCTTCGGTGGCAACCAGGATGTGACGGGCAGTGGCTTTGGCCATGGGGAGTGCTCCTTTCAAAGAAGCTGCTGAGCCTACCGGAATCAGTGGGCTATTCAAGTGATGGCCAGGCATTGGCCTTGGTAAGCCAGCACCCGGCTCGGCCGCTTTTGTAGGAGCGGCCTTGGCCGCGAGGCTTCGTCGGATGGGGCGGTTACGATGTGACCAAACCAGACCCAACACAGCGTCAATGGATCAACGTCCCCTTGTTCATTGTCTAAAATTGAGCTGAGAGGGCGTGACACTGCCCATGCGTTCACTTCAGGAGGTCTCGCCATGGCTACATTGACCATCGAAGGCTGGTGCAAAACCGGTGACGACAAAAAGTCCACCCCGGTGGGGGAGATCCATTTTTACGTCAATGGAGACGACCATTTGCGTTTGGAACAGGCCGAAGAACGCCTGCAGAAGACCCATGAGCCTGAGGTCATGATCGATGTCGATATGAGCACGATGGAATTGATCACGCCGGAGGAGTGCGGCCCCTTATCCGATTGCAAATACCGCGTCTATTTGAGCGCAAACGACCACCGCGGCCAATTCCATTTGGTCGGGCATCGGGCGAGTGATGGCAGCTTGATCTATACCAACGCGGTTATGATCGATCAGCTGAGTTAGCCACGCACTATTCGGTTGCGCTGTTCAGGCCCAAAGCCTTTACCCTGAGCTAGGCCGACTCTCTATTGCTTCGGGGGCACGGCCTACTAGGGGGCCTTCGAGAAGGGCTATCCGTGACCCATCGCGGCTCTGGGCGTTGCTAGCTTCGTGCCGCTCATACCTACCGGGCCAGCTCCTTCCACAACGATTTAATCGCTCCCCCTTGGTTTTGAGCTTGGCGGCGTGTTCAAGCCAGCCCGCGCCATAAGCTCAGGCGGGTGCAGCGGTGCTTTGAAAGGCGGGGTGTTTGCGAGTCAGGGAGACAGAAAATAAGTCTGTCCCGAGTGGCAGGCGTCGTTCTCGCAAGTATTCTCTAGCGTTCTCGGCTTTGTCGTTGTCTACAGGCAACCTGCCCAGGCCATCAAGCCACCCACCCCTGACATCGATGACACGAACCATGTCCGATACTTCAAATTCAGTTTGCCGCAGCGCGCCTACCAACGGCCTGAACCGCTTGGTGTTACTCGCTATTGCGATAGTTGCGATGCTCGGTGCCGCATCGGCATCCGCGAGCGACAGCGACGAACTCATCTCACTGATCAATGCTTACCGCGAAGCGCCGCAAGCCTGCGACGGCAAGCAAATCGAGGCGGCGGGCCCGCTGGTACCTGACGACCGACTGGCCCGCGTGCAACTGGCTCCCGGTGTGCAATTGCAAGTCGCATTGCAGCAGGTCGGCTATCAGTCCGCCACGGTACGGGTGATTACCTTATCCGGGGCGGGGAACGTGAACGCCGTTATCCAGGCGATCAAACAGCGCTATTGCGCCACGCTGCTGGATGCGCAATATGCAGAGGTCGGTGTACAGCGCAATGCCAACACCTGGCAGGTGATCCTCGCCCGACCGCTACTGCCCAGTGGCATGCCCGACTGGCAGGCGGCAGGTCAGGACATCCTGCAATTGGTCAATGCTGCTCGCGCCCAACCACAGCGCTGCGGCAGCCAAGCATTCGACCCGGCCCTGCCTTTGAGTTGGAGTGCGCTACTTGGCCAAAGCGCCCTGGCGCATAGCCGCGATATGGCCGCTCGCAACTACTTCAGTCACACAGGAAAGGACGGCAGCCTGGCGGGTAAGCGCGCCACACGTGATGGTTATAACTGGCAACTGATCGGCGAAAACATCGCCGCAGGGCAGGGCAGCGCGAAACAGATAGTCGCCGGCTGGCTGGTCAGCCCGTCGCACTGCTTCAACATCATGAACCCGGACTTCACCGAAATGGGCGCCGCCTATGCGGTCGATCCGCAGAGCGACGCCGGGATCTACTGGACGCAGGTGTTTGGCATGCCGCGCTAGGGCGCGGAACCGCTCAGCCACGGCAGCCCGGTGATGAATAAGCAGGTCTTATTGGTAACTGAATCCGTTCAACACATAACAGGGGCACAGCCAATTCACCTCCTGCGGATAAAGGCAGGAGTCGTCCTCTGTCTTACCCACAGAAATCCTGTCCCCTGTTGTGCGGCTACCTCTTGCACCTGTGGCTAACGTTGCAACCAAGCCTCGGCGTCCGCCTCCTGGCCCAGATCGAATGCCTTGATCTGCAGACCCGGAATCAGCGCGCCCTCGACCTCGCTTGCTTTCCTCACCCATTCTTTGCCGGCAACGACTGCCATGCGGTCGAAGCGCCGAACAAACCTGAACAGTTGCGGGATGC
>JBOICE010000368.1:0-6113 GCA_050739815.1 Pseudomonas sp.
CGTGCTTACTGATCGTCGAAAAAGCGTTCGTGCCAGTCGACCAGTGGCTGCGGGGCGTTGAGCTTTTGCCCGTAGATCACCGAGTAAGACAAGACGTTTTGCACATATTGGCGGGTCTCGTCGAATGGGATGGTCTCCACCCAAACGTCATAGGCCAAGTGATTGGAGCCCTTGAGCCATTGCCGTACACGGCCTGGGCCAGCGTTATAGGCCGCGGAGGCGAGCACTCGGTTACCGTTGAACTGGCCGTGCACCTGGCTCAGGTAGGCGGCGCCCAGCTGGATGTTCTTGTCCGGGTTGAGCACCTGCTGCGGCGAGGCCAGCGGGATGCCGAACTTACGTGCGGTTTCCTTTGCGGTTCTCGGCATCAGCTGCATCAGCCCGCTGGCCCCGACACCCGAACGGGCGTCGGTCATAAAGGCGCTTTCTTGCCGGGTAATGGCGAATACCCAGCTGGAATGCAGGCCACGCACTTTGGCTTCGCGCACCAGGGTGGCGCGATGGGCCATCGGGAAGCGCACATCCAAATCATCCCAGTACTGCGCGAGGCTGATGGTGCGGATGGCCGGGAAGTACCACTCCATGTCGTAAGCCAGGCGTGCCTGCGCAACCAGTTCATCACGGCTGAACAGGCGGCTGACGTGGTACCACTCGCGGCGACCGTCGACGATTTGCCCGCGTGCGTGGAACTCCAGGGCCCGGCGAATGCCGGCGGTGTTGCGGACTTTCTGGACGACTTTCGGGTCCAGCATCAGCGGTTTGTTGTTCAGTTGGTAGGGTGCCTTGATCTGGTCGGCAGCCATAAAGCCGTAAAAGTCGCGCTCGCGGGAAACCGGCAGGTACAGGTTGATCGGCTCCTGGCTGTTGGGCTGCGCCAGTTGCAGGCTGCGTGCCTGCCAATAGCGCCAACGGTTGGTGTTGGCTAGTTCCGGTGGCAGGCGGCGGGTCAACTGATAGGCCTCATCCCAGCGGCCAAGGCGCAGCAGCAGGCGTACGCGCCATTCGGAAACGGTGTTGTCGCGCAGCTCCGGGTCGTACTGGGTCATGATCGGCAATGCGCGATCATCGAAGCTTTTCGCCAGTGTCAGGCCAATTTCGCGGGCGATGGCGACTTTTTCTTCGACGGAGAACGGTAAGCGCTTGCTGTAGGCATCCAGCAGGTCGATGGCTTTTTCGGGGTATTGACGGGCCAGGCGCCGCAGCCCCAGGCCGACCACGTCAGCCATGGTTTGGCTGGCGGGGACAAAGCGCGTGCTCTGGTTCAGCAGCAGTGGCTTCTGTGCCACCTCAATCATCAGTTGGCCTTGGCTCGCAAGGGTCGGCAGGGTCTTCACCAGATGACTGGCCAAACCATAGTTACGGGCTTCGGCGGCCAGTTTCAGGCGTTTCCAACGCTTGATCTCGGTCA
Organism: Pseudomonas sp.; assembly: GCA_050739815.1. GTDB lineage: Bacteria > Pseudomonadota > Gammaproteobacteria > Pseudomonadales > Pseudomonadaceae > Aquipseudomonas. The sequence goes on from JBOICE010000368.1 coordinate 1,409, forward strand.
ACTGGCCGGCTGCGGCCCAGCGGTCGAACAGCGGCTCGCACGCATCGGGTTGCGATTTGCCTACCAGCCAGAGTTTTTCGGCGCTGGCGTAGCCTTCGGCAGTCATGCCATGGCCCAGTTGGTATTGGCCGTAAAGGCAGTCCAGCTCGGTGAAATTCAGCTTTGGGTCATAGTGGTTGATGAACGGTTGCCAGTCGCCGCGCTCGGCCAACCAACGCAGCCAACGTAGTTTCATCCAGCCGGCTTGCGGCAAGTCGCCGTGCTCGGCGAGGAACTTCTCGATTTCCGCATTGCTGGCGGTTTTCAGTCGAGCGGTCAGCTCGTCATAGGCCAAATAGGGTTCTAGCGGGTAATCGCTGAGGGCTTTTGCATACATCCGGTAGGGCCCAGTATCACCCTTGGCCAGGGCGCGCTTGGCCTCATCATAATATTGACGTTGCTGGGCCAAGCTGGCCGCATCGGCTGCATTGAGGGTGACAGCAGAGAGAACTAGGCAGGAAAACAGGCTAAGCAGACGACCGCGCATGACACTTCCGAGCTGAAAATTCTGAAAGGCGAGGGGGTTAACGACGCCAAAGGCACCTAGCTTAGCCTTTTGCCCGGTGTTGGCGGAAGCGTTGTGCCGTTTGGCTGGCCTGATTAAAAAAGCCCAGCAGGGCCCCGGTGCAACTCGGTAGAATGCGCGCCCAGTTTTGGAGATGCCTGAGGGTGTCTCCGAATAGCTTTCGAGCGACGATCAGTTGCGGCGAAGTCGGGCGCTAGAGCGCAGTTTGCTCAGGCTAAATAAGCACTTTGTGCCCGATATTCACACCGTCCGATCCCGCGCAGCAATTCTTAGAGGCGCCCATGACCCTGCTCAAGTTCACCGATGTTTCCCTGGCCTACGGCGCGATGCCGCTATTGGATAAGGTGTCCTGGCAAATTGCCCGTGGCGAGCGGGTCTGCATCATTGGCCGCAACGGCACGGGCAAATCCAGCCTGCTGCGCTTGGTCAAGGGCGATCGCTTGGCTGACGACGGTGCAGTCTGGCGTGCGCCGGGCTTGAAAATCGGCGAATTGCCGCAGGAGTTGCCGCTCGCCGACGAGCGCACGGTATTCGACGTGGTGGCCGAGGGGCTGGACGGTGTCGGCGCCTTGCTCGCGCAATACCATCACCTCAGCCAGAACATCCATACCGACGCCGACCTCGAAAAACTCATGCATGTGCAGCATGACCTGGAGGCGCGTGATGGCTGGCGCCTGCAGCAGTTGGTCGACAGCACCCTGAGTCGTCTGCAACTGCCGGCAGACAAGACCTTGGCCGAACTCTCCGGTGGCTGGCGCCGCCGGGTATTGTTGGCCCAGGCACTGGTCTCCGAACCGGATCTGCTGTTGCTTGACGAGCCGACCAACCACCTGGATATCGGTGCGATTGCCTGGCTGGAAGAGGCGCTGTTGGGCTTCCAGGGCGCGGTTCTGTTCATTACCCACGACCGTTCCTTTCTGCAGAACCTAGCCACTCGTATTCTTGAGCTGGATCGCGGCGGCTTGATCGACTGGAACGGCGATTACGCCAGTTTCCTGGTCCACAAAGAGCAGCAACTGGCCGCTGAAGAAACCGCCAACGCGTTGTTCGATAAACGTCTGGCGCAGGAAGAGGTGTGGATTCGCCAAGGCATCAAGGCTCGCCGCACGCGTAACGAAGGCCGTGTGCGCGCGCTTAAGGAGCTTCGCGTCGAGCGCAGCCAGCGTCGTGAGCGTCAGGGTAAAGCTAATATCCAGCTCGATACCGCCGAGAAGTCCGGCAAGCAAGTCATGGTGCTCGAGAATGTCAGCTTCGCCCATCCAGGCGGTCCGTTCCTGATTAAGGATTTCTCGATGGTTTTGCAGCGCCAGGATCGTATCGGCCTGCTCGGCGCCAACGGTTCCGGCAAAACCACCTTGCTCAAGCTGATGCTCGAGAACTTACAACCGACTAGCGGCACCGTCGAGGTGGGCACGCGTCTGGATGTTGCCTATTTCGACCAACTGCGCCATCAGTTGGATCTGGAGAAGACAGTGATCGACAACGTCGCCGAAGGCCGCGATTTCATTGATATCGACGGCCAGAGCCGGCATGTCCTGAGCTACCTCGGCGACTTCCTGTTCAGCCCGCAGCGTGCGCGCACGCCAGTCAAGGCGTTGTCCGGCGGCGAGAGGGCGCGCCTGCTGCTGGCCAAGTTGTTCAGCAAGCCGGCTAACCTGCTGGTGCTCGACGAACCGACCAATGACCTCGACGTAGAAACCCTCGAGTTGCTTGAAGAAGTGCTGTTGACCTTCCAAGGCACCGTGTTGATGGTCAGCCATGACCGGGCCTTCCTCGACAACGTCGTCACCAGCACCCTGGTTTTTGAGGGTGAAGGGCGCGTGCGCGAATACGTCGGTGGCTATCAGGATTGGCTGCGTCAGGGTGGCTCGCCGCGTCTGCTTGGCGTTGGCGAGAACAAAGCCAGCAAAGCCGAGGCCGCAGCTGCCCCGGTGGTTGTTGAAGCACCGGTAGAAGCTGTGCCGGCGGCCAAGAAGAAGCTCAGCTATAAATTGCAGCGCGAGTTGGAAGGCTTGCCGGCGCTGATCGATGCTCAGGAAGTGAAAATCGCCGCCCTGAATGCCGAGATCGCCGCTCCAACTTTCTATCAGCGCCCGCAGGATGAGGCGAATGCCGTTCTGGCACGGCTGGAAGGCCTGCAGCAGGAGTTGGATAAGTTGTTGGAACGTTGGGCCGAGCTGGAAGCTTAATTAGCCTGTCGGAGACATGAATGGCCATCGAGTACCGCATTACCCTCGACGATAGTCATGAGTTTAGCTATCGGATTGAACTGGATCGTGACTATGACCGTGAGCGTGAGCTCTCGGCGCCGGGCTGGACGCGTCTGGAGCATCAGCAGTGCAGCAACTGCCCGCTCAAACGCGAGAATTTTAGTCATTGCCCGGCGGCGGTGGATTTGCATCGAGTGATCGAAGATTTCCATGGTCTGCCAGCCTTCAAAAAGGCACGGTTCTGGGTGCGTACTCCCGAGCGCGAATACACCAAGCAGGCTGGATTGGAGGAAGGGTTGCGCGCGCTGCTCGGGGTGATCATGGCCACCAGCGCTTGCCCCGTGTTGGGCAAGCTAAAGCCGATGGCGCAGAACCACCTGCCATTTGCCAATAACCAGGAATTTATCCTGCGGGCGGTGTCGTTGTACTTGGCCCGGCAGTACTTCAACTTCCGCGAAGGGCGGCATGCGGACTGGGAATTGAAGGGGTTGGTGCGACTGTTCCAGCAGTTGCAGTTGGTCAATCAGGCTTTTTGGCAGCGAATTCATGATACCTGTGAAGGCGACTCGAACCTCAAGGCGTTTCTCTCCTTCTTCTCGATGTCTTCGAGCATGACCTATTCATTGGAGACGCAACTGCAGAAGATTCGGCCACTGTTGATGAGCGCAGGGGAAACGCTGGAGTAGGCCCATAGAGAATGGGCCTACTGTCGATTGTACTTATTCGGGCTTTTTCAGGCGCACTGCCAGGACGTCGCAGGGGGCGCCGTGCAGTACATCGTTGGCAGTGGAGCCGAGTAGCAGCGCCAAACCGTGGCGGCCGTGGCTGCCGACCACTATCAAGTCGCATTCCTGCTCCGCGGCGAGGCGGTGGATTTCCTGGCGTGGTTGGCCATAGACCAGATGGCGGCGGTCGCTCCCCAGTTCCGAGTACTTCCTGGCATAACTGTCCAGGCGCTCGCGGGCTTGTTCGAATTGCTGTTGCTGGAGTGTCGAAAGATCCATCGGCACATCACCACCAAAGGCCATGGCCATTGGCTCGACGATGTGCACCAGCGACAGCTTGGCTTGGCTACTTGTGGCCAGCGCGTAGGCGCGCTGCATCACCGGGTCGCATTCCTCGGATAGATCAAGGGCGACCAGAATGTGCTGGTAGGACATGGTGACTCCTCCTGAGATTGGCGTATGAGTATAAGTATGGCTGCCATTAGTTGCTAATGGCGGACTTTTGCCTGCGAGATAGGACATATGACCTGGTGGATCGTGGTAATGCTTATGGCCCTAGTGCTGAGCCCTCTGGCCTGGTTGCGGCCTTCGCGGCGTCAGCATGGGCAGATGGCTATGCGTATGGCTGCCCGCCGTATGGGATTGGCGATGCAGTTGTCGCGCCAGGAATGGCCGCATTGGTTGCCGCAGGAGCCGCCCAGCCCGTGCCCGCAGTACCACCGTGCACGGCGTGCAGGGCGCTCGGACAGTTGGTGCTACTGGCAGATAGCCCCTGGGCAGTGGGTCAATCAGTGGCGGGAGCCCTGTGCTGATGCGGTGTTGGCTGGACACTTGGCGAGCCTGCCGGCGGATGTGTTCAAGGTTGAGGCGGGTAAGCAGATGATCGCCCTGTGCTGGGGCGAGCGCGGCGAGCCGGAGACCTTGCAGCGGATCGCCGCGTTGCTGACGGCGCTGGCCTGAAGGACAAAGAAAAGCCCGGTAGAAACACCGGGCTAGGTATAGGCCAGGCAGGCCGGAAAAGAGCAGTTCAAGTGAGCAGCAAACTATTCGGAGCCTTTTTATAGCTTGGCTGCCGCATATTCTGCGGAAACCCCTTCAAGGCCATCGATGATGCTGTCCGAGTACTTGTTGACCACGAAAGGCACAGAGTTCTCGTTGTAATTCTTCAGCGATTTTTCGATATAACGCCATTTGGTGTTGATCCC
>JBOICE010000369.1:0-8560 GCA_050739815.1 Pseudomonas sp.
GTCGGCGCAGTGGGCGGCAGTGCGCGGGCCCATGGATGGGCGATATGCAACTCGCCTGCGGTGTATTCGTGAGCAAAAGATGCGCTGCAAACCAGCGCCAGCAATGTCGAAGTGAGCATCCGCACCAGCATCGTTGTTCTCTCCCTGCATTCAGTAATAAAAGTCGCGACAGACCATAACATGCGCGCAGTGGTTTTCTAGCTGCCGCAAATGCGGGCGTCGTGCATGTCTGAGAATGCCACGCAGATGATGCACAACATTCCGACGCCGCGGGGTGTAAGGCTGAGCAGGAAGTCTCCGGCCGTTGGATCACGACTGAGTTGCAGCCCAACGTGCGGTATTCCCGCAACGTTGTTGGCTCCGATATCGCAGTCGATACCAAGAGCGGCAGCGTCACGCTGGGTGGCAAAGCCAATAGCAGCTCTGAGCGTACCCTGGCTAGCTAGACCTTCTCGATTTTTGGCATTTGCCACTTCCCGGCGATCACTTCAGCGCTGGGCCCATAGAGTCGCAAGGTCAGGCTGAAGGGGCCGTTGGCCGGGGCGGGTAGCCAGTTATCCTGTTGAGCCGGCGCATCCGTTTGTACCTGCAGGGTCAGTCCGCCGTCGGCATCATGTTGCAGGGCGTCGCGGCTGCTCAGGCAGTAGCGGTCGATCGGGTTGTCGACCAATTGACGATCTGGCAGCTCATACAGCGTCAGCGACCAGAACTCACTGGCTGGCGGCAATTGGTCGGCCGCGAAATGCAGGCGATAACGCGGACCGGCGACGAGCTGCTGACCACTGCTGTCCAGCTTGCTGCCGGTGTAGAAGGCTTCTTCGACACTGTTGCCATAAATACCAACGGCTGCGGCAACTGCGCGCTTTAGATAGTCGTTGTGCAAGGTCGCACGGTTGCCGAACAGACCTAGGGTGTTGCGGACTTGTCCGCCGGCGATTTTCAAGTCGGCTTGCGCCTCCTGAATGCCGGCGATCAATGCCTGCCGCTGTGCCCCGCTCAGGGCTGCCAGATCGAAGGGCAAGCCTGGAACGATGCCAATTCGAGCAAAGCGCTCGCGCAGCGCCATTTCTGATTTATCGACCGGGCACAGTTCCAGTATTTGGTTGAGGTGAGCGATAAAGCCCGGCCCGAGGTCGCGTGGCGCTTGCCATGGCAGCCAGGCGATCGCTGCGGCGGGAGCTGGTGCGGGGCTATCGAGGTAGTCATGCAGAGCGCGCAACTGATACTGCTGCTGGATAGCGCGCACGGCAGGCAGGTCGTTGGTATTTTTCAGCCCAGTCCGCCCGAGGATCATGACGATCTCGGTTTCGCTACGCAGGACCTGTGTGATCCCGGTCGGAGTTGCGCCCTGCCAGTTTGGCCCGGCGATCAAATAATCGCCTGCTGCGCGGCCGGTGCTGAGTACCCCGACATAACCGAAGTTATGGGTGTACTGATCGACCAACTGGTGCACGTAGTAGCGGTCTTTTTCCACGGCCGGCACGCTGAGCACCCAAGGCTCGACGCGCAGATCGAGCCAGGCCCAGGAGTAAGGGGTGTCATTGTTTGGCGTAACGATGTCACGGTTCAGCGGCGTGAACAGTTCGCTGTAGTGGCGGAATTTGCCGAAGCCGCCAACGTATTCGCTGGCTCTGGCGTCCAGCGCCTGCTTCTGCATGGTCTGGTAGTGCATCAGCATCGGGTAAGCGTAGAGCCAGGCCTCGCGGGTGATGGCCTGGAACTCGGCCGGGTCGCTGGTCAACGGCTGGGCGGCAGCCAGCAGCCAGCCTGGGCAGGCCAGACCGGCGCTGAGTACGGTCAGGCCACCTAAAAAATGGCGACGGCTGAAGGGAATATTCATCGCTTACTCCTGGTTGGCGAGAGGCAAGATAGCCGGAAGTTGGTAGGTGCCCTGAAGTGCTTTTTGCTGCGGCAGATAGAGCCGCAAGATCATGTTGAATCGACCTTTTGGCGCTGGTAGCCAGTTGCCTTGCTGCGCTTGGGCAGGAGCGCCGTTCTGAATCAGCAGGGTCAGGCCACCGTCGGCGTCATAGGTCAGGCTGGGGCTGCGGTCACCGAGTGAGTAGCGATTGAGCGGGTTTGCCGACAGCAGCTGAGTCTGGGCGTCGTACATGGTCAGTGACCAGAATGAGTCTACCGGTGGCAATTGCCCTGCGGCGAAGTGCAGCCGGTAGGCTCTGTTGCCGCTCAATGGCTGGCCTTCGGCGTCTTGTAGGGCAATGGGGTAGAGCGCCTCGGCCGGGTCGTTGACATAGATATAGCGCCAGGCGGCTGCCGCGCGAGTGAGGTCATCGCTACCGAAGTGTCCAGCATTGGCAGGCGAGCTGAACCAGCCATTGTGGTTGGGAGAGATGCTCAGGGAAGCCGCTTTGACTTTTTCTCGACCCGCCTCGGCACCGCGGGCCACGGCTTGGGCGATGGCGGCCGGTGGGTTGAAATTCAGGCCTGGACCGACACCGATCTCTGCGAAGCGGCTCAATTGTGCTTGTTCTTCGGCAGACCAAGCCTGCAATGGCGCCAAAGCGTTGAATGTTACGAACACATCACTGGCCTGGCCTTCCTTGCTGTCGCGATAGGTTGATAGTGCCAGTTTGGGCAAAGCGGCTGGTGCGTTTTGCCCAAGCACGCTGGACAAGGCCTGTAGACGATAGCTTTTGAGTATTTCTGCGGCAGCAGCCTGGTCGGCTTGTCCTTTGACTTCGGTGCGCCCAAGCATGAAGACCAGCTGGCTTGAGGAGCGAATCAGGCCATTGAAACCGGCGGGCAACTCACCTTTCCAGTCCGGCCCGACGATCAGGTAACGGCCTGCCGCTCTACCCGTGGCGCGGGTGCCGATGTAGTCAAGGTTGTTGGTGCGCATGTCGACCAGTTGAAAGCTGTAGTAGCGTTTTTCCACTGCCGGCACTTGCAGCACTTGCGGCTCGCTACGCAGGTCAAGCAAGGCGCGGGAATAGAATGTGTCGTTGTTCGGTGACACCACTTTGTTGTCTTGCGGGCCAAGCAGACGTGGTTCGCCATAAAGCACATTGAACGGCAGCTTGGCCGCGATGACCTTGAGTACCTTGTTGTGCTCAGCTGTGGCATAGGCGAACACATAGGCCTCTTCGGCCAGTTGCTGGGCTGCGGTCGGGCTAGGCGTGGCAGCGTGAGCGGTGGCGAAGGGGAGGCAGAAACTGAGTGCTGCGAGCCAGAGGCGTTTATTGCGAGGCAAGCTGGATAGGCGAGTGGTTGTGATAGTCGAGTTGGTTATTATCATTTTTATGACTCCGCATAAGGGTGACGCAGCATCATTACTTTGCCCGAGCGGTTGCTCAGCGTAGTTAACTGCGGGTGACGAAAAATGATCATTACCCTTGAGCAGTCGTTGGGTTGTCGGTTGCTCGACTGCAGTGGTCGCGAGTTCTGGTTGACCGGGCCGGTGCAGTTATTGACCCGGTAGGGCGTGTCTAGCGAACTTTCAAGCTGGTCAGCCCATGGCGGCAGTGGCCCAGGTTATGACTACGGTTATCGTCACGGCGGACCAGCACTTCTGGTCGATGGCTGAGGGCTAAGCCAGGCGCTTCAGTTCAGCAGCACTTTCGCTGGCTTGGAACAGCGTGACCAGGCGCTCCACGATCTGCTCACAGGAACGATCCCGACGGTATTTGGCTTCGACGTACAGACTCAACGTCAGCGCTATCGGACGGGCCAAGGGCAGCGCTGCTTGGTTGAGCCCCAGCGTGCTGGCGACTCGACTCGGCAGCGTCAGGCCGTAGGGTGCTGGTCGGCGATAAGGCGCGCTGCCAACGAGCTTTGCAGGGTCAACGCCAGGTTGCGCTTGAGGCCCTTGAGCCTGAGTTCCAGATCCACTGGGCTGAGCCCGTCGCGGCGGCTGGAAACCTGTATCTGTGGTATCGCCAAGTACTCTTCAAGGTTCTGCGGCGCGTGCGTAAGGGCTGCGCCGTAAGCGAAAACATACTGGTCGCTGAATAAAGGCAGTTTGCGCAGGCCGGCTAGTTGCGAGATGGGCTGGTCGATGTCGATCAAAATATCCAGTTTGCCGTTCGCCAGCTCCGCGAGTGCCTCGCGCCGGACTGGCTGGTAGTAGCGCACCTGCCAATCGGTGCCGGGTCGGTCGAGTAGTGCTCCGAGCAGCAGTGGCTGCAGGCAGTCCAGGCAGCTGATGCGCAGCACCTGGCTGGGCTCCCGGTGCTGCGCAGGGATCACTCGCAGGCCTTCACGCAGGCTGCCCAAAGCGCCGCGCACATGCTCGGCCAGACGATGGGCCGTCAACGTTGGAGTCATGCCGAGGTGGGTTTTGATGAACAAAGGGTCGTTGCACACCAGACGCAAGCGGCGCAGGGCGTTGCTCATCGCAGGCTGCTACAGGCCCATCGTTTCAGCTGCGCGAGTGATGCTGCACTGGCTGTAGATGGCATCGAAGGCCAGCAAAATGTTCAGGTCGAGATCGCGCAGGTCTAGCACCAGCTTGCTCCAGGGTAAGGCTTTACGTAAGGTCGCTAGGCTACCTTTAGCCACTGCGTAAGCGTTTAGCCGTACATGACAAAAAGCGATCAGCCGGTTCTAACCAATGCCTTCTATACGCCGACTATCTCTGCCGGCGATTGAGGAGCTGCTCGCCCGTGGTGTAGCGCTGGAGCGTATTGAAAATGAGTTGCGCCGCAGTACCGTTGAGTTGCGCACGCCGTTCTCACGGGCGCCACTGTACCTTTCCCGACGTTTTTGGGTACTGGTACTCGAGAGTTGCGGCGATCCTGCGTTGGGCTTGCTGGCTGGCCGGCGCTTCACCCCGACCCTGACCAATGGCCTGACCTACTTATTCGATGTTACAGGCACGCTAGAAAGTGCCTGTGGATATTTCTGCGGGCACTTCCCTTTTTTCAATGGCCACCTGCGCGCCGAGGTGTTGCGTGCCGGCGATAGCATCCAGCTGCGGCTGGTGGAGCAGGGTGCATTGCGCTCCGGCGTGCAGAGTGCGGACTACACCTTGATCGGTATTTGTGGGCTGATTCGTCGCAAGTTCATTGCCAGCGGCGTAGGGCACGAGCCGATTCTCGCCGCGCCATTGCCGCAGGCGCAGCCAGCCGACTGCGGGCCTTACGCCGACGTCTTGCATGTGCCTGTGCATTGGGGGCCAGCCCTGCCTGGCCGTACATCTCGACCCTGCGCTGTTCAGCTTGCCGCTCACTGCGGGCAATCAGGTGCTTGAGGAAACACTGGTCACGTTGTTCAGTAGTCGCGGGCGCACAGCCAACGCAGCCTGCTCGACGAGGTTGGCGACTATATCTGCAGCCATTTGGCGCAAGGTCCTGCGCTAAGTGATTTCTGCAGCACCCAGCATCCGATTGAGCGCACCGCAGCGCGTCGACTCAAGGCATTGGGCTGCAGCTTTTCGGAAATACTCGACGAGTACCGCCACTATCACACCGAGGATCTGTTGGCCGAGCAGAAAATGGGCTTGGCGGACATTTCTGATCGCCTGGGCTATGGCGATGTCCTGAGCTTCGCCCGTGCCTGCCAGCGTTGGTTTGGCTGTGCGCCAGGGAGCTATCGAGAGCGTTTATTGCAGGTTGGATGAAGCGTTTCAGCTACCGGGTGTGGGGCGCCGACTCGGGCCGCACCCCACAGATAAGTATTCCATCACCTATAGCAGGCATCCTGCGGCGACACTCAACGGGCTTGTTGCAGCTCCGGGTCATCCGGGTTTTGTTGTTCCAGCTCAGCTTGCAGCACCTGAACCTTCTGCATTTGCCCGGCCTCGTGCCAATAGCTGATCAGCGCCATGCGCGCATTGCGGTTGCTCGGCTGACGTTCGAGCAGGTCCTCCAGCTGTTTGCGGGCGGCTTCCTGTTGGCCACTGTCGTGCAGCGCAATGGCTAACACGTAACTGAACTGCGGATTCTCAGGGGCCAGCTGGGCGGCTTTGCGCAAGGCACTCAGTGCCTTGTCACGCTCACCTCGTCGAACCAGGGCGAGGCCTTGGCTGTGGTGCAGCAAGGCGGCGTCTGGATGCCGGACAAGGTTTTCTTCCAGCAACTGACGTGCTTCGTTCGAGCGGCCCTGGGCGTCCAGCAATTGTGTCAGGGTCACGACCGCTGGCAGGAAGTCCGGGTTACGCAGCAGTGCTTCACGCAACGCAGATTCGGCCAGCGCTGCACGGCCGGTGTTTTGATAGAGCATGGCCAAGTTGAGGTTGGCCTCCGCACGCTCTCTCAGGGTGTTTTGCACGTCTTCATACTCGCGGATAACCGGTTGCCAGAGCTTGGCAATCGGCGCGCGATCTTGTTCTGGAAGTTGCGCGAGTTGCCAGGCGGCAGCGATGCGTACCGTGCGCACCGGGTCACTCAGTCGGGGCGTGAGCAACCCGATTTGCTGCTGCGCGGGGCTGAGGATACCAACCACATCGATCGCCGCTTCGCGCACTTGTGGTGCAGGGTTGTTCAGGGCAAGCGCCGCCAACTCGAGGGAGCGCTGGCTAGGGTAGTCAGGTAACTCAACCAGCAGAGTGGCGCGCCGAATAGCCGCTAGGTCGCTGCGTTCCAGCTGTTGCTTGAGCACGCGCGCCGCACCTGGCAAGCCATTGCGGGCTTGATGCAAGGCATCGGCATAGCCGCCGTCATGCACCGCTGTTTCGCCGTACCAGAGTTTGAACTGTTGAGCGACCTTGCTGCTGGAGGTTTCACGATGGCAACCGAGGCAGGCATCGGGACTGCCAAGTTTTGTCGCGTGAGCCGGGTTGGGAATGCTCAGACTGTGGTCGTGGCGGTAGTCGTTGACCATGTACAGCTTGCCCGGCATATGGCAATCGACGCATTGCGAGCCTGCCTCGCCAACCTGGTGTTGGTGATGCTCGGGCGAGTCGTAGTTCTTGGCTTGCAAACCACGGCCATCGATTCCTTCGCGCGATGGCTTGCCCGAAGGGTTGTGGCATTGCAGGCAAACACCATTGCCCGGTGCTTTCAGTTGGTTGCTGTGCGGATTGTGGCAGTCGGTGCAAGTGACGCCCTTGGCGAACATTTTGCTTTGGGTGAATGAGCCATACTCGAACACCTCCTCCTTGATTTTGCCATCGATCTCATAGAGTTCACGGGTGAGGGCGCTGGGCAGGTAGTCGTCCATCAAGCGGTTTTTATGCTGGAAGCCATCGCCCAGCGGCGCGCGGCGCGCATGGCAGCGGCCACAGGTTTCTACCTGGGTGATCGGGTCCTTTTTAAGCAGCGATAGGTCGAAGCCTTTACCGGTTGCCTGGTCTTTGGCCGGCTTTGCCGCCGTATTCCATTCCAGGTGTTTGGACGCCGGGCCATGGCAGCTCTGGCAACCGACGCCCAGGCTCTGCCAGTGGCTGGCGAAGCTGTTGTTCTTGGCATCGAAGTTTCGTTTGAAGTCGGTGGTATGGCATTCGATGCACATGAAGTTGGCGTTTTGAGTCGGTTTGCTCCAGTGCAAATCATCTTTGAAGTCGATCTTCTGCCCTGGATACAGCTCGAACCACCGGCTTTTTTGCGTATCCCAGGCAACGCCTGAAGCCTGCAAGCGTCCACCTGGCAGCTCGAGCAGGTACTGCTGCAGGGGGTCGATGCCAAAGGTGTAGGCGACTTTGAAGTCGGCCGCTTTGCCATCCGGACCTGGGATGTTGATCCAATACGCGCCATCGCGCTGGCTGAAGCGAGTCGTTTCAGCTTCGCCTTTGAAAGTCGCGGCGTTGAAGTTGCCGCGCACGTTAGCGCTGTTGGCCGGGAGCATGGCCATCTGGTGGTGCGAGCCTTGCCAAGCCTTGACTTGCTCGCTGTGGCAGCCCTGGCACTGGGTCTCATCGACAAAACTTGCCGGGCTGGCGCTGGGCTTGGCCGCCTGCTGCGTGGTCACATGGGTTGGAGGGGGCGCAGCCGACGGTGTGCTGCGCTGAAGGAGCAGCCAAATTGTCAGGGTCACCAGCAGCAATAGGCCGGCAAGAATCAGGTAGAGGTGGCTGAAAGAGCGCTTGGTGGCGGTTGTTGATGGAGCCTTTACAGCGTTTTTCTTATGCTTCGACATGCAGACATCCGATGTTCTGACGAGCGAATTTCAGGGTTAGGCGCAGCTTCAGGGAGGTGCATCGGGCTGTCAAATAGCGCATATGAGCAGCGGCGGCCTGAGCCGTGCCTTGGTGAGTAAAACGCAGCCGAGCAGCATTCACGGCCCTGTCCCGAGGAACCAGCGGTAGTAGGGATTGCCGCCATCGTCGCGCAGCACTTGTTTGATATCGCGGGCCCAGGCCTCGCGTTCGCCGTTATGGCTCGAAATTTGAGCTGCCCGGCGTAGCATTAATACGCTGTCGTCTGAGTCACTGGCCGGGGACATTTGAAGGCCTGAAGGGACTTGGAAGGGTATCCAGGAGCAGGCCGCAGTTATGTTGCTCGATCATGTCTGTGCAACAGCCCCGATCACTTGAGCCTCATCGCCTTCGTCGCGTTTCACCCGCCCGACAGCGCGGCAACCAGCACCACTTGCGCCCCGACCGGTAGCGGAGCGCCCAACGCCCGTTCGATCTCGCCATTGACGAACAGCTTGAAGTGCGGAC
>JBOICE010000370.1:0-24849 GCA_050739815.1 Pseudomonas sp.
GCCGCCAGGCAAGCGAAGCCGAAACCGTTGAAAAACCGATTCAGGCGCAGGGTCGGCTCATCCAGTAACGACGCTTCTTCAGCCTGCTCGTCCAGCTCACTGGACGCTGCCAACTGTGCCACCGCACGCCGCTCACGCAAACGGGTAGCCACCAGCAGCCAGCCACCGGCAACGGCAAAGAACAGTGCCAAACCGTTAATTAACTGGGATGGATGGGCAAGCCCCAGCGCTAACAATGCCTGCAGCGACATCAAAAACCTCTGCCTCAGGTAGCACGCGGCGAAGAGCGCAATGCCATGGATAGACCCGAGCAACCCCGATATGGGCTCGCTACGGCGGCGGATTCTACCGAAGCCCTTAGGCCCTGCGCGGCGTTTCCGACGAATGCCCGAACGCCTCCCAGGCACTCCTCGGAGCAGGCCGGCAAGTCGTCGGATTCGTCGCTTAGCGTCACGATATCGTCAAACAACTGGGCCAGTCTGGCACTCCCAAACCTCATCAGGAGCCCAGCATGCTGCACGCCCAGAATCAGGATCAGCTCTACCACATCAGCCCCAGCGACGAGCAGGAAGCGCTGATCGACGGCCTCGCTTTCAACGTGCAGGATCGCAATTGGTTGGTTTATTGCGCCCTCGGCGGCCACGAACATTACGACCTGCCGGAGATTGACCCGCAGACCGGCATTAGCCTGCCGCTGTTCTATAGCGAAGCAGCCTGAGCAACCGGCGAACGTTAGCCGCAACAAGAGTTTTGCCCACGGCAAACCCTACGCAACAATCAGCTCACACCAAGCAGCACACAACAAAAAGCCCGGTCTAGACCGGGCTTTTCATTACCGCAAAGGCTTACTGCGCGAGCATTTGGCCAATGGTCGGATCTTTGAAGGTGCGTGTCAGCGCATCGCTGAGCACGTCGCTGACCAGCTTGGTGTTGGTCTGCTGGTTCGGCGCCATGCCGAAACGCTGATCCAGCGAAGAGCCGTAGCGGCCGCTGTAACGGCGCGTGGCGTTTTGCACATCGGCGCGGAAGGTCGCACTGATGGTTGCCTCGGTCACGTACAGGCCTTCCTTGGGCGACTGGTACTTCAGCTCAGCCAGGGTGATGGTCAACTGTGGCGCGTTATAGGCGTTCGGCGACGGGGTGAAACCGAGCAAGCGCACCGCCGCTTCGGCCTGTGCCTGTAGCTTGGGCACGACATCCGCGGCAGCAACGCTGATCGCACTGGTTTCCGGGTACAAACCACCACGGGTGCCCAGCGTCGGCGAGGGCCGACCATCGACCACCCGAACCACGACCGGCTGACCTTGGCCAACTGCCGTCAGCGGCGCAGTCAGCTTCGGTTGCGGGCTGAGTTGTTGAGGGCTGTGGGCACAGCCGACCAGAGTCAGGCTGGTGACAGCGATCAGACCAAGCAACAGGCGATGCAGCATGCTCATCTCTCCAGAGGGGTAAAACGCCCGATAGGGCCGCTTAAAGTGGCCGGCAGTATAACCAGCGTTGGGACGCGCTAACAGGGCTGAAAACTCTGACCTGACGCGGCCTCGGAGGTTCCTCGCCGCCGCTGGCCGGGCCAGCGCCAAAGCATGCTCCAGCGCGCCAAGGTGCAAATAGAGGCCGACCCGATGCTCGCGAGCCCATCCCCGCCCTGATCGCTGTCACGCCGTTATACGGATATCCAGCTAGCCAGGCCCGAAGCCAACCAGTCGTCACGCACTCGGCCCGCGGCTATCCGTTGGCGGCCTGACCGGCGGGAGAAGAAAAGTCACGCTAAAAAAGCAACTTTGCCGAATTCGCCGTTATAATCGCGCCCCGATTATAAGGACGTCTCCTGATCGGGCCTCGCAGCTACTCTGATGCACTCAGCATCAGCCCGCACCGCCCCAGAGAGTCGCCCCCTTCGTGTTGCCTTTTCCGGCTTCGCCTGTCGCGCAAAACGTCTGGCAACCCTGCAGCGTATTGCCCATCGGGTATGAATAGCGGGCCGGAGGCGCATGAGCTTTTGAGGTTCACGACTCCAAAAGAGCGTGAAAAAACGGTTTTCACTACTTCACAAGAGTGTGGCGAGCACATGGCGCAAAACGATTACGAGGCTGTCGATGTGGTGCTGGTTGGAGCCGGCATCATGAGTGCGACACTGGCCGTGCTGTTGAAAGAGCTCGACCCCGGCATCAAGCTGGAAGTCGTTGAATTGCAAGAGTCGGGGGCTATCGAGAGCTCCAACCCTTGGAACAACGCCGGTACCGGGCATGCCGGGCTGTGCGAGCTGAACTACACACCGGATGCTGCGGACGGTTCCATCGATATCAAGAAGGCCGTCAGCATCAACACCCAGTTCGAGGTGTCGAAGCAGTTCTGGACCTATCTGATCGAGCAAGGCAGCTTCGGCTCGCCGAAAACCTTCATCAACCCGATACCGCACCTGAGCTTCGTGCAGGGCGACGAGGGCATCGCCTTCCTCAAGACGCGGTTCGAGGCGATGATCAAGCACCACGCCTTCGCCGAAATGGAATACACCGAAGACAAGGCCACCATGGCCGAGTGGATGCCGTTGATGATGCCCGGCCGCCCAGCCGATGAGCCTGTCGCGGCCACCCGTGTACTCGGCGGCACTGACGTCAACTTTGGTGCCCTGACCACACAACTGCTCAAGTACCTGGCCAACAAGTCGGATTGTCAGGTCAAGTACAACAAGAAAGTCACTGGCCTGCAGCGCACCGACAGTGGCTGGCGCGTCAGCATCAAGGACACCCAGAGCGGTAACACGCGTGAAGTGAACTCGCGCTTTGTCTTCCTCGGCGCTGGCGGCGGTGCCCTGCCGCTGCTGCAAATGTCCGGCATTCCGGAAGGCAAAGGCTTTGGCGGCTTCCCGGTCAGCGGCCAATGGCTGCGTTGCGATGACCCGGAGATCGTTAAGCAGCACGAGGCCAAGGTTTACAGCCAGGCCGCCGTCGGCTCGCCGCCGATGTCGGTACCGCACCTGGACACCCGGGTGGTGGACGGCAAGAAATCCCTGCTGTTCGGACCCTATGCCGGCTTCAGCACCAAGTTCCTCAAGCACGGCTCCTTCCTCGATCTGCCGCTGTCGATTCGCCCCAGCAATATCGGCCCGATGCTGGCAGTCGCCCGAGACAACTTCGACCTGACCCGCTATCTGGTCGGTGAAGTGTTGCAGTCCAGCGAACAACGCCTGGAAGCGCTACGGCGCTTCTACCCGCAAGCCAAAGCCGCCGACTGGCGCCTGGAAGTAGCAGGGCAACGCGTACAGATCATCAAGAAAGACCCGAAAAAGGGCGGCATCCTGCAGTTCGGTACCGAACTGGTGGCAGCCGAAGACGGCAGCATCGCCGCGCTGCTTGGCGCGTCGCCAGGCGCCTCGGTGACGGTGTCGATCATGCTGGAACTGATCGAGCGCTGCTTCCCTGAGCAAGTGCGCTCTGCGGAGTGGGCGGACAAGCTCAAGAAAATCTTCCCGGCCCGCGAGAAAGTGCTGGAAACCGATGCCGCGCTGTACCGCGAAGTCAGCGCGCGCAGCGATGAGCACCTGGAGTTGACGGTCAAGAGCAGCGTTCCAGAAGCCAGCCTCTAAGCCCGTCTCGCAGCAGGTCCTGGCCAGTCTCACTGGCTAGAAAAACCGCCCCTCAGGGCGGTTTTTGTGCCTGCGGTCAGGGCAACGTAGTGCCTGGGTCGGTCGCCTCGCAATTAACCATCCAACCCACGCCGAAGCGATCGGTGAGCATGCCAAAAGCCGATGCCCAAAAGGTTTTCTGCATTGGCATGCTGATCTGGCCGCCTTCAGCCAAAGCAGCAAAAACCCGTTCGGCCTGCTCCAGGCTATTGGTGCTGATCGACAGGCTGAAACCGTTGAAGGTCTGGACGCCGGCACAGCCATCCGACGCCATCACCTGGCTGCCGCCAATCTGCACACAGGCGTGCATTACCTTCTCCGGGTCCATCTGCGGCCCGCCCCCTTGTTCTGGCGCATCCTTGAAGCGCATGAGGAGAATGACTTTCGCGTCCAGCGCCTGGGTATAGAACTGCAGGGCCTCATCACAACGGCCGTTGAAGAACAGATAGGGTTCGATGCGCATGCTGGCCTCCTGAAGCAAATGGCTGTTACCGGAAGGCTCAGTGTAGAAAAGCGCGGCACTGCGTGAAGACAAAAAAGCCCGCTGTTTGACAAGCGGGCTTTTTGCGGCAGGTCGATCAGCCGCGGGCGGCTTTGATCACCTCGATGTAAGGCGCGGCCTGGCGTTGATCCTGGATCAGCGCGATAAAATCCTGACCCTGCGCATCCTTGGCATTCAGGTCGTAACCGGCCGCCACGAAGAAACCCACGAAACGTTCGAAATCATCGATACGCAGGCCACGGTAAGCCTTGACCAGCTTATGCAGGGACGCTGGCGTGTCGTCGCCCGGCTCTACGTCGAGGAACAGCTTGATCGGCTCATCACCAATCTCTTCGCCAATCACCTGCTTCTTGTCTTTACGCATCGTTCACTTCTCTTGACGTAGTGGGGACCAGACATCGCCGGGCCGGCAGTTTACCCTCGCCACACCCTGACGCTCAACGCGCGCGCTGCGCGCCGGTATGCAGGTCGGCCCAGACATGCCCATTCGAGTAACTCAGGAACTGACAGTACAGCGTGCTGGTGCGCAGCAAATCGAGCAACACGCTGTACTGCGCCAACGGGTAATTCAGGCTCAACACTCGGGTCTTCGCGTCGTAACTGGGTTTTTTCAGGCTTTTGCCTTCGACGTCGAAATGAATCAGCACCTGACTGATATTCGCGCCCTGGCTGAGCGGCTTACCTTTCAGGCGCAGCAACACCGGCGAGGTAATCGGAATAGGCTGCTGGTTGGACTCCCGCTGGCTGCCAACCACCACGGAGTATTCGCTGATCTGAATCAATTGTTGTTGCTCAGGTTGCTCCTGACGCAAAGAGAGATCATCCGGCGGCAGGAATTGAGCATGCAAGGGCGGGGCGGCGTTGACCGGCAGTGGCAAGCAGCAGGCCAACAACAACCAGGCAGCGCAACGGATACGGACAAGCATCGGGAACTCCGGGAGAAATCAGCGAGCCACTCTAGCATGCGGCTTTGCCACGCCAACAGACGACTTAGGTCAGCCCCGGCAAGCACCTACGGTCCGCTATTTTCGGCAACGCCCACGGAGCCCAGGTGGTACTTTCCTTACCCCCCATTATTCGCCGCCTGGCGCCAGACCCGGCGTGCCGGTTACTCATGCAAGGCCCGGCGCGGCGACCTCAGCGCCGGAGTGCCTATGTGCAGACTCTGAAACAGGCGCGGATGAAGGGGCAACAGTGGCTGGCACAAGACACCACGAATAGTTAACGTGAAGGGAGCGCGGCTCGCTCGCAACTTCGTATACAGTATACGTCTCGACTTACTGACCACGGTTCCACTCAATTGCCATTGCCCAGCTTCAACACCCCTAACCTCGGCATCGCGCCTTCCGCATCGGAAGTCATCGCCAAGCACCTGCGTGAGGCGATTATCACCGGCCATTTCGCCGAGGATGAGCCGATCCGCCAGGATGACATCGCCCGCCTGTTCAATGTCAGCAAGATCCCGGTGCGCGAGGCCCTCAAGCGTCTGGAGGCCGAGGGCTTGGTGCTGTTCCAGCGCAACAAGGGCGTAGTGGTGACCAAGATCTCCGAGCCGGAGTTGGCACAGATCTTTGAGGTGCGGGTGCTGTTGGAAGTGCAAGCCATCCGCCTTGCCGTACCGAACATGAACGAAGAAACCTTCGCTCGCGCCGAACGCATTTGCGAAGAGTTCATCGGCGAGAACGACGTAGGCCGCTGGGCCGAGCTGAATTGGGCCCTGCACGCTTGTCTCTATGAACCCGCCCAGCGCCCCTTCCTGATCAACCTGATCCGCTCGATCCACGATAAAGTGGAGCGCTACCTGCGCATGCAGATGAGCCTTTCCGAAGGCAAGGACCGCGCCGACCACGAGCACCGCGACATTCTCGAAGCCTGCCGTGCAGGCGATGCCGACAAGGCCGCCGAGCTAATCGAGCAGCACATAGTCGGCGTCTGCCGCACCCTCTACGAACACCTGCCGAATCGCCCGACACCGAGTTGATAACGCGCTGCGCTGCTGTGCCGATTTCGTCATCGCGCATAACGAAATCCATCAAGCGGTTGCCCGGGTGAAACGCCAGGCTTGCACAGACATTTCCTGTGCAGGTGTAGGCATCCATGAAACGCATCCGCGTCATCGACTCACACACCGGCGGTGAACCGACCCGCCTGGTGATCGAAGGTTTTCCCGAGCTGGGCAACGGCAGCATGGCAGAACGTCGCCAATTGCTGGCCGAGCGCTTCGACGCTTGGCGGGCCGCCTCGGTGTTGGAACCGCGCGGCAGCGACGTACTGGTCGGCGCGCTGCTCTGCGAGCCGGTGGACCCGCAAGCCTGTGCTGGCGTGATCTTCTTCAACAACACCGGCTATCTCGGCATGTGCGGTCACGGCACCATCGGGCTGGTGGTATCCCTGGCTCACCTTGGACGCATCCAACCGGGCGTACACCGTATCGAAACCCCGGTCGGCACGGTCGAGGCGACCCTGCACGACGACCGTTCGGTGAGCGTGCGCAATGTCCCGTCTTATCGATATCGCCAGGCTGTCCGCCTGGATGTACCGGGTCATGGCTTAGTCAGCGGCGATATCGCCTGGGGTGGTAACTGGTTCTTCCTGATTGCCGGGCACGGCCTGCGGGTGGCCGGTGACAACCTCGATGCCCTCACCGCCTATTGCTGGTCAGTGCGCCAGGCACTGGAGCAGCAAGGCATCCGTGGCGGGGACGGTGGGGAAATCGACCACATCGAACTGTTCGCCGACGATGCCGAGGCAGACAGCCGCAACTTCGTGCTCTGCCCCGGCAAAGCCTACGACCGCTCACCCTGCGGCACCGGTACCAGCGCCAAACTGGCCTGCCTGGCCGCCGACGACAAACTCCAGCCCGGTGCGATCTGGCGCCAGGCCAGCGTGATCGGCAGCCAGTTCGAGGGCAGCTATCAGTGGCAAGATGACGGCCACATCATCCCCACCATTCGGGGTCGCGCCCATCTCAGCGCCGAGGCCACCCTGCTGCTGGAGGACGACGACCCCTTTGCCTGGGGCATTCGCCCATGAATGCCGACATCATCGTGGTCGGTGCCGGCATAGTCGGCAGCGCCTGCGCCCATGAATTTGCCCGCCGCGGCCTCGACGTACTGGTGCTCGATAGCCAGCGCGGCGGCGCTACGGCAGTGGGCATGGGGCATCTGGTGGCGATGGATGACAACCCGGCAGAGTTGGCCCTGAGCCAATACTCAATCGAGCTCTGGCGGCAATGGGCGCCACGGCTCGACGACGACTGCGCCTACCGCAATTGCGGCACCCTCTGGCTGGCGTCCAATACCGAGGAGCTGGACGCCGCCGAGCACAAACGGACCAGCCTGATCGCCCAGGGCATCGCCTGCGAAATGCTCGATGCCAGTGCCTTGCGCCAAGCCGAACCCATGCTGCGCAAAGGCCTGCTGGGAGCGCTGAAAGTCGGCGGCGATGGCATTCTCTACGCGCCCAATGCCGCACACTGGCTGCTCGAACAGGGTGGCGCACGGATCAGTCAAAGCAAGGAGCAGGTGGTTGAGGTCAGCGGTAACCAAGTTCGCCTGAGCAATGGCCGATGGCTGAAAGCGCAAGCCGTGGTGCTGGCCAATGGCATTCACGCCACCGAGCTGTGCCCGGAACTGCCGATCCGGCCGAAGAAAGGCCATCTGCTGATCACCGACCGCTACCCCAGCAAGATCCATCATCAACTTGTCGAACTCGGCTACGTCACCAGCGCCCACGCCAGCGAAGGCACCTCGGTGGCCTTCAATGCCCAGCCGCGGCCGACCGGGCAAATCTTCCTCGGCTCATCGCGCCAGTTCGACACCCTCGACCCGCGGGTCGAAGGCCCAGTGCTGGCGCGTATGCTGCGGCGCGCCCTCGACTACCTGCCGGGGCTTGCCGAGATGAATGCCATCCGCAGCTGGACAGGTTTTCGGGCCGCCACTCCAGACGGCCTGCCATTGCTCGGCGAGCATCCGCAACAGCCCGGCCTCTGGCTCGCCGTGGGCCATGAAGGGCTTGGCGTCACTACCGCACCGGGCAGCGCCCGCCTGCTGGCGGCGCAACTGTTCAAGGAGCCGACGGCCATCGATTTCACAGCCTATCTGCCCGGGCGGTTTATTCCCTCAACACTGCTTACGGGGGTCAGCGCGTGATCGAACTCAGTCTCGATGGCAAGCCCCTGAGCGTTGCGCCAGGCACCACAGTGGCGGCCGCCCTCTACCTCGGCGGTGACGGCTGCAGCCGCACCTCGGCCTGCGGCCAGCGGCGTGCTCCGCTCTGTGGCATGGGCATCTGCCAGGAGTGCCGGGTGAGCATCGACGGTTTACGCCGCCTGGCCTGCCAGACGTTGTGTAGCGCCGGCATGCGCGTGGAGACACGGCCATGAACCAGGACTTCGACCTGTTGATCATCGGCGCCGGCCCCGCCGGTATGGCCGCGGCGCTTGCCGCCGCCCCCAGCGGCGCACGCATCGGCGTGATCGACGACAACCCCGCAGCGGGTGGGCAAATCTGGCGCGACGGCGTGCACACACAGCTGCCGGCCAATGCCCGACGTCACCGCGAAGCGTTGGCGGCAGCGGGCACTATCCAGGTATTCAATTCGACCCGCGTGGTCGCCCTGGCCGGGCACCAGCAACTGCTGCTGGAGGATGCCGAATGCGCTTGGCGTGCGCGCTACGCCAAGCTGATCCTCTGCACCGGCGCGCGCGAGTTACTACTGCCCTTCCCTGGCTGGACGCTGCCCGGCGTCACCGGCGCCGGTGGCTTGCAGGCCCTGATTAAAGGCGGCGTACCGGTGCACGGCGAGCGTCTGGTGATCGCCGGCAGCGGCCCCCTACTGCTCGCCAGCGCTGCAACCGCGCGCAAGGCCGGCGCCCAGGTGCTGCGCATCGCCGAACAAGCAGCCCTGGCTGCTGTCGCAGGCTTTGCCGCACAGCTACCAAGATGGCCGAACAAACTGCTGCAAGCCTTCGGCCTGCTCGATGCGAGCTACCGCAGCGCCAGCCATGTAGTCGCCGCGCTTGGCGAGGAGCGGTTGCAGGCTGTGCGCCTGTGGCAGAACGGCAAACTGCTGGAAATCCCCTGCGAACGCCTGGCTTGTGGCTTCGGCCTGATTCCCAATACCCAGCTGGGCCAGGCTCTGGGCTGCCATAGCGCCGGGCAAGCCATCGCCGTCGATGAATGGCAGGCCTGCAGCCTGGCCGATCACTATGCGGCGGGCGAATGCACCGGCTTTGGCGGCAGCGAGCTGGCGCTGGTCGAAGGCGCCATCGCCGGGCATGTCGCCGTCGGCGAACACGCCAAGGCTCGCGCGCTCTGGCCACAACGGCGGCGCTGGCAGGCCTTCGCCGATCGACTCGCGCGCACTTTCGCCCTGAACCCTCGACTGAAACAGTTGGCCGCAGCGGACACCCTGGTATGCCGCTGCGAAGACGTGCCCTACGCAGCACTCGCCAGCCGCAACGGCTGGACTGACGCCAAGCTGCACAGCCGCTGCGGCATGGGTGCCTGCCAGGGGCGGGGCTGCGGTGCCGCGACGCAATTTTTGTTCGACTGGCCAGCGCCCGCGCCGCGCCCGCCGTTTTCGCCGGCCCGCCTCGACACCCTGCTTCATCTTGCCGAGGTCGAGCCGCTTCCCAGCACCGCTCAGCCGGCCGTAGAGTAGGAGCCCCATTGCCTGGACCGAGCCTGTTGTATGTTTCCCCAGCCGCTGCCCACACCACGCGACCTGCCCGAGCTGCTGGGCAACCTGCAACTGATCGCCCCCCTGCTCGATGCCATGCCTGGCGTGGTGTTCTTCATCAAGGACACCGCCGCCCGCTACGTGCTGGCCAACCAGACACTGGCGCAACGCTGCGGCATGAAGGACAAATGCGAGCTGCTCGAGCGCACCGCCGAAGAGGTGTTTCCCTCAAGCCTTGGCCAGCTCTACACCAAGCAGGATCGCCGCGTGCTGAGCGATGGCGGTCAACTCAGCGACCAGTTGGAACTGCACCTCTACCCCGGCCGCCAACCCGGTTGGTGCCTGACCCACAAACTCGCCCTGCGCGATCTGCACGGCGCGATCATCGGCATGGCTGGCATCTCCTACGACTTGCTAGCACCACAATCCAGCCACCCCGCCTATGAAAAACTGGCCGCCGTGGACGCCCATATCCGCGAGCATTACGCCCAACCCATCAGCCTCAAAGACCTCACGGCCATCGCCGGGTTGTCCGTCGCGCAGTTGGAACGCCACTGCAAGCGCATTTTCCAGCTCACGCCACGCCAAATGATCCATAAGGCGCGCCTGGGCGCGGCCTCGCAGTTGCTGGCCGGCGAGCAGCCGATCACCGACATCGCCCTGCGCTGCGGTTACACCGACCACAGCGCCTTCAGCCGCCAATTCAAGGCGCTCACCGGCCTCTCCCCGAGCCAATACCGCGATAACCAACGCGGCGCCTGAGGCCGTTACCCGGGTTGGTAGCGTTTCAGGGCAGCCTGTGCCTCAACCGTTCCCTTTTGTGACATCGCGGCGTTCACCTGCCGCTATCCGCCACAGCTGCCACGCCCCTCGGAATCATCCTGGGAAGCCCTCGCTTTCCTCTCAGCCCCCGTACCCCGGGGGCTGCAGCGCGTAACGCAACACTCACCCGGTACCACATGACTCTTGAGTCGCTCTTTGGCATGAGCACTGCATATAAAATATCGTATACGAAATACTAAATAAGAAAAACGTTGTACTCCTAAGACGCTCTACCCATCGATCACTGCTCGACCTAACCAGACAACGAGGCCCCTATGAATAATCAAACAATCGCCGTAGCCCTCTCCGCTGTCCTGAGCGCTTCCTTCATCAACCTGGCCCAGGCCGACAAGCTCGATGACATCATCGAATCCGGCAGCCTGCGCTGTGCGGTAACCCTGGACTTCCCACCCATGGGGTTCCGTGACGCCAAGAACGCCCCGGCCGGCTTCGACGTGGACTACTGCAACGACCTGGCGACAACCCTCGGCGTGAAGGCCGAGATCGTCGAAACCCCCTTCCCCGACCGTATTCCGGCTCTGGTCTCCGGCCGCGCCGATGTGATTGTCGCGTCCACCTCCGACACCTTGGAGCGCGCCAAGACCGTGGGCATGACCATCCCCTATTTCGCCTTCCAGATGGTGGTACTGACCCGCGAAGACGCCGGCATCAAAGCCTACGACGACCTCAAGGGCCACTCGGTAGGCGGCCCAGCCGGCACCTACGAAGCCATCTCACTGGAAAACGATGTGAAAAAATGGGCCGACGGCAAAGGCGCCTTCCACGCCTACCAATCGCTGGCCGATGCCGTACTCGCCCTCAGCCAAGGGCAGATCGATGCCACCACCGTGACCTCCACCGTCGCCGCGTCGTTGATCAAGTCCGGCAAGTACAAAGGCCTGACCATCGCGGGCACGGCACCCTACGACATCGACTACGTGTCCCTCGGCGCCAAGCGTAGCGAGTACGGCCTGCTCAACTACCTCAACCTGTTCGTCAACCATCAGGTCCGCTCCGGTCGCTACCAGGAACTGTTCACCCAATGGGTGGGCGGCGAGGCGCCGGAACTGACCGCCAACGGGGTGTATCGCTAAGCACACAGTCGAGAGCTGGAGGTTTCCTCCAGCTCGGAACCTCAGGCTGCAGACTTCAAGGAAACCCTTTGATGTTCGATTACACCTTCCATTGGCGTTCCGCGTTCCTGGCCCTGCCGGAGATGCTCGGCGGCGCCTTGGTGACCCTGGAGATCGCCGTGCTATCGATGCTGATCGGCACCCTGATCGCCATTCTTCTTGCCCTCGGCCAGCAGTCCGACAACCGCCCCGCCAAGGCGATTGCCGCCGCGTGGGTCTCGGTTGCGCGTAACACTCCCGCGCTGTTCCAGGTGTACATCCTCTACTTCGGCCTGGGCGCTTTCGGTATTCACCTGGGGTCGTGGCTGGCCTTGCTGGCGGGGATCACCTTCAACAACGCCGGCTACCTGGCAGAAACCTTTCGCGGCGGCCTCAACGCCGTGCCACACACCCAACTGCGCGCTGCCCGCTCGCTGGGCATGAGCGCACCTAAGGCCTACCGCCTGGTGGTACTGCCCCAGCTGTTGCGAGTGGTGTTTTACCCGCTGACCAATCAGATGGTCTGGGCCCTGCTGATGACCTCGCTAGGTGTAGTGGTCGGCATGACCGGCGACCTGACCGGCGTGACCCAGGCTCTGAACGTGAAGACCTTTCGCACCTTCGAGTACTTCGCCATCGCCGCCGTCCTCTACTTCGTCCTCGCCAAGCTGATCGTCCTCGTGGCGCGTCTGCTGTCCTGGCGCCTGTTCCGCTACTGAGGAGACCGGCATGTACGCATCGAGCTTTACCTGGAACGACATGCTGTACCTCCTGCATGGCGCCTGGACGACCCTGACCCTGACCTTCTGGGCCATGTTGATCGGCACCTTGCTGGGCGTGATCTGCGGTCTGTGCCGCGCGCTGCTGCCGCGCCCGACCCTGCCGCTGGCCTGGATGCTGGATGTGTTTCGCAGCGTGCCGCTGCTGATCCAGTTCGTCCTGCTCAACTCCTTCAAGACCATCATCGGCCTGGACTGGAGCGCCTTCACCGTTGCCTGCGTGGTGCTCGGCGCCTACGCCACCGCCTACTGCGCGGAGATCGTCCGTGGCGGCGTGCTGGCGGTACCGCAGACCACCCGCCGTGCAGCCCGCTCGCTGGGCATGAGCCACACCCAGGACCTGCTCCATATCGTCCTGCCGATGGCTACCCGTGTGTGTTTTCCCGGCTGGGTCAACCTGACCCTGGCGGTGATGAAGGACACCTCGCTGGTGCTGTGGATCGGCATCGTCGAGCTGCTGCGGGCCTCGCAAACCATCGTCACTCGGCTACAGGAGCCGCTGTTCGTGCTCGCCATAGCCGGCTTTATCTACTTCGTCATGAGCCTGGTGATCGCTCGCCTGGGCGCCCGACTGGAAAAAAGGTGGCAGGAAAATGATTGAGATCGAGAACGTGCACAAATCCTACGGCCCGCTGGAAGTGGTCAAGGGCGTCAACCTGACAGTGAACAAGGGCGAGGTGGTGTCGATCATCGGCGGCTCCGGCTCTGGCAAATCCACCCTGCTGATGTGCATCAACGGCCTGGAGCCGATCCAGGGCGGGCAGATCCGCGTCGACGGCACCTCGGTACACGCAGCGGCCACCGACCTGAACAAACTGCGGCAGCGTATCGGCATCGTCTTCCAGCAATGGAACGCCTTCCCCCACCTGACCGTGTTGGAGAACGTCATGCTCGCGCCGCGCAAGGTGCTTGGCAAAAGCAAAGACCAAGCCGAAGCCATGGCCGTGAAGCAGCTCACCCACGTCGGCCTCGGCGACAAGCTCAAGGTATTCCCCAGCAAGCTCTCCGGCGGCCAGCAGCAACGCATGGCGATCGCCCGGGCGCTGGCGATGTCACCGGACTACATGCTGTTCGATGAAGCGACTTCGGCGCTCGACCCGCAGCTGGTCGGCGAGGTGCTGGACACCATGCGCCTGCTGGCCGAGGAAGGCATGACCATGGTCCTGGTCACCCACGAGATCCGTTTCGCCCGCGACGTGTCCGACCGCGTGGCGTTCTTTCGCGATGGTCTGGTGCATGAAATCGGCACCCCGGATCAGGTGATCGGCAGCCCGCAGAAACCGGAAACCGCCGACTTCCTCAAATCGGTCCTTTAGCGCCCCTCTCCCTCCGGGAGAGGGGCGGGGGGTGAGGGTCCGCCCAAACCGCGATACGCCAAGGAGCCTGCAATGCGTTCGAGCAAAGTCATCCATGTGGTCAGTTGTCACGCCGAAGGCGAAGTCGGCGACGTTATCGTCGGTGGCGTCGCCCCTCCGCCAGGCGACACCCTCTGGCAGCAGTCGCGCTGGATCGCTAAGGATCAGAGCCTGCGCAACTTCGTGCTGAACGAGCCGCGCGGTGGCGTGTTCCGCCACGTCAACCTGTTGGTGCCGGCGAAAGACCCGCGAGCGCAGATGGCCTGGATCATCATGGAACCGGCGGACACCCCGCCGATGTCCGGTTCCAACTCGCTGTGCGTCAGCACCGTGCTGCTCGACAGCGGCATCCTGCCGATGACCGAGCCGCAGACCAGGCTGGTGCTGGAAGCGCCGGGCGGGCTGATCGAAGTCACCGCCGAGTGTCGCAACGGCAAAACCGAGCGCGTGGAAGTGCGCAACCTGCCGTCCTTCGCCGACCAGCTCGATGCCTGGATCGAAGTCGAAGGGCTCGGCTCGCTGCAGGTCGATACCGCCTATGGCGGCGACAGCTTCGTCATCGTCGACGCCCAACGCCTGGGCTTCAGCCTGAGCGCCGACGAAGCGGCCGACCTGGTCGCCACCGGGATGAAAATCACCCATGCCGCCAACCAGCAACTGGGGTTCGTCCACCCGCTGAACCCGGACTGGGGCCACCTGTCCTTCTGCCAGATCGCCGCGCCAGTCAGCCGCGCGAACGGCATCGCCAGCGCCGCCAACGCGGTGGTGATCCGCCCCGGCAAGATCGACCGCTCGCCCTGCGGCACCGGTTGCTCGGCGCGCATGGCAGTGCTGCATGCCAAGGGTCAGTTGGCGGTCGGCGAAGCCTTCATCGGCCGCTCGATCATCGGCTCGCAATTCCACTGCCGGATCGACGCCCTGACCGAAATCGCCGGCCGCCCGGCGATCATCCCGAGCATTTCCGGACGCGCCTGGATCACCGGCATCCACCAACACCTTCTCGAGCCGGGCGATCCCTGGCCCGAAGGCTATCGGCTGTCCGACACCTGGCCCAAGGGGCAGGAGGGTAGCGACATGCAGTGATGCCGGCAGTCGTCTGAAAAACCTTTAACGGAACCCCTGAGCAAGCACGCCATTTCTGCCCTGGCCGGAGTGGACGCTATCCGCTTGCCTGGATTTCCCGACGCTTTGCTCCCCACGGAGCCTTTTCAAGTCCATAGATCGGAGTTACCCATGAGCAATAAAATCAGCTGGAGCGGCGTTTTCCCCGCAGTCACCACGCAGTTTCGCAGCGACTTCAGCCTCGATCTCGAGGCTACCCACACCGTCATCCAGAACCTGGTGCGCGATGGCGTCTCCGGCTTGGTGGTATGCGGCACGGTCGGCGAAAACTGCTCGCTGACCACCGAGGAAAAACTCAGTGTCATCGAAGTCGCCAAGGACGCCTCCGGCGGCAAGGTGCCGGTGATTGCCGGGATCGCCGAATTCACCACCGACTTCGCGTCCAAGGTGGCCAAGCAGGCCGAGCGTGCCGGGGTTGACGGGGTGATGGTGATGCCCGCCCTGCTTTACTCCTCCATGCCTCACGAAACCGCCGCGCACTTCCGTGGTGTGGCCAAGGCCACCGACCTGCCGGTGATGATCTACAACAACCCGCCAATCTATAAGAACGACGTCACTCCAGACATCATCGCCACCCTGGTGGACTGCGAAAACATCGTCTGCTTCAAGGACTCCTCCGGCGACACCCGCCGCTTCATCGACCTGCGCAACAAGGTCGGCGACCGCTTCGTGATGTTCGCCGGCCTCGACGACGTGGTGGTAGAAAGCATCGCCATGGGCGCCCAGGGCTGGGTCTCCGGCATGTCCAACGCCTTCCCGAAAGAGGGCGAAACCCTGTTCCGCCTGGCCCGCGATGGTCGATTCAAGGAAGCCATGCCGCTCTATGAGTGGTTCATGCCGCTGCTGCACCTCGACGCCCGCCCGGACCTGGTGCAGTGCATCAAGCTCTGCGAGGAACTGGTCGGTCGCGGCTCGTCCATCACCCGCCCGCCACGCCTGGCGCTACCGGAAAACACCCGCGTGATGGTCGAGGACATGGTCAAGAACGCCATGGCCAAACGCCCGACGCTGCCGGAGGTAGGGCTGTAAAACACTGAGGACCTGCTCACGCTCGTGAACAGGTCCTCAGGGGGTACGCCAGCGGTCAAGCTAAGGCCGCCGGCGTCCATGGGGAACCACAAGGACAAGCGACCATGAACAGCGCAACGCCGCAATACAGTGCTTCAGTCTCCGCCACTCAGACTTCGTCCACATCGACACCCACAGGCCTGAAACGCGTGGTTGCCGCCGCCATGGCCGGCACCGTGGCTGAGTGGTACGAGTTTTTCCTCTACGGCACCGCCTCGGCGCTGGTGTTCGGCCAACTGTTCTTCCGCCAGACCGGCAACCCCATCGACGGCATCATCGCCGCCTTTGCCCTGTATGCCGTCGGCTTCCTCGCCCGCCCCTTGGGTGGCTTGGTGTTCGGCCACTATGGCGACAAGTTCGGACGCAAGCAGTTATTACAGCTCAGCCTGGTGATAGTCGGCATCACCACCTTCCTCATGGGCTGCCTGCCCACCTTCGAAACCATCGGCTATGCCGCGCCCATCCTGCTGGTGTTGCTGCGGCTGATCCAGGGCTTCGCCTTCGGTGGCGAATGGGGTGGCGCCATCCTCCTGGTATCCGAGCACAGCCCGGACAATCGCCGCGGCTTCTGGGCCAGCTGGCCGCAGGCCGGGGTGCCAGCAGGCAACCTGATCGCCACAGTCGCCTTGCTCATCCTCTCCAACGGCCTCTCCGAGCAGGAGTTCCTGGCCTGGGGCTGGCGCGTAGCCTTCTGGTTCTCCGCCGTGGTGGTGATCATCGGCTACTGGATTCGCACCAGCGTGGACGACGCACCGATCTTCAAGGAGGCCCAGGCCAAGCACGACCGCAGCGCACAGAAACAACTGGGCGTGGTGGAAGTGCTCAAGCACCACTGGCGTGCCGTGCTGGTCGGCATCGGCGCGCGCTTCGCGGAAAACATCCTCTACTACACCGTGGTCACCTTCTCCATCACCTACCTCAAGTTGGTGGTGCACAAGGACACCTCGCAGATCCTTCTGCTGATGTTCGGCGCCCATCTGTTGCACTTCTTCCTTATTCCACTGATGGGCCATCTCTCCGACATTGTCGGGCGCAAGCCGGTGTATCTGGTCGGCGCGGTGCTGACCGCCTTCTGGGGCTTCGTTGGCTTCCCGATGATGGACACTGGCAACGACTGGATCATCATGGCCGCCATCACCCTGGGCCTGGCCATCGAGTCGATGACCTATGCGCCCTACTCGGCGCTGATGGCGGAGATGTTCCCGACCCACGTGCGCTACACCGCTCTCTCCCTGTGCTACCAAGTGGCGCCGATCTTCGCCGGTGCGCTGGCGCCGCTGATCGCCATCAGCCTGCTCAAGGAATACAACTCCTCGACACCTATCGCCTGGTACCTGGTCGCGGCCGCGAGCATCTCCATCGTCGCCGTCGGGTTGGCCAAGGAGACCCGTGGCAAATCACTGCGTGAAGTGGATAGCGAATCCGCCGCGCGGATCGCCGCCCAGAAATGACGCTAGGAAAACGAAAATGACCGCTATGAAACAGATCCTCGGGCATAACTACATCGCCGGTCGCCGCAGTGGTGCCGGCACTCTCAAGCTGCAAAGCCTCGATGCCACCACGGGCGCGGCGTTGCCCTACGACTTCCTGCAAGCCACGCAGGATGAGGTCGACGCCGCCGCCCGTGCGGCCGAGCAGGCTTACCCGGCCTATCGCCGGCTCAGTGCGCCGCGACGCGCGCAGTTCCTCGACGCCATAGCTGAGGAACTCGATGCCTTGGGCGAGGACTTCGTCGCCATCGTCTGCCGCGAGACGGCGCTGCCGGCCGCGCGTATCCAGGGCGAACGCGGCCGTACCAGCGGCCAGCTGCGGCTGTTCGCCCAACTGCTGCGGCGTGGCGATTTCCACGGCGCGCGGATCGACCGGGCGCTGCCCGCACGCCAACCCTTGCCGCGCCCGGACCTGCGCCAGTGCCGCATCGGCCTCGGCCCGGTGGCGGTGTTTGGCGCCAGCAACTTTCCCTTGGCGTTCTCCACCGCCGGCGGCGATACCGCCGCCGCGCTGGCCGCCGGCTGCCCGGTGGTGTTCAAGGCGCATAGCGGCCACATGGCCACGGCCGAGCTGGTGGCCGGGGCCATCGTCCGCGCCGCCGAGCGCAGCGGCATGCCGGCCGGGGTGTTCAACATGATCTACGGTGGCGGGGTCGGCGAATGGCTGGTCAAGCACTCGGCGATCCAGGCGGTGGGCTTCACCGGCTCGCTGCGCGGTGGCCGCGCGCTGTGCGACATGGCCGCCGCGCGCCCGCAGCCGATTCCGGTGTTCGCCGAGATGTCGAGCATCAACCCGGTGCTGCTGCTGCCGGAGGCGCTCAAGCTGCGGGGCGAGAGCGCCGCCGCCGAGCTGAGCGCCTCGGTGGTGCAGGGCAGCGGACAGTTCTGCACGAATCCGGGGCTGGTGATCGGGATTCGCTCGCCGGAGCTGAGTGCTTTCGTCGAACGTTTCGCCGCCTTGCTCGGTGACCAGCCGGCGCAGACCATGCTCAACGCCGGCACGCTGCAGAGTTACGCAGCCGGCCTACAGCGCCTGCATGATCATCCCGGCGTAACCCACCTGGCCGGTGCAGCGCAGCAGGGTCGACAGGCGCAGCCACAGCTGTTCAAGGCCGAGGTCAGCCTGCTGTTGGA
This sequence comes from Pseudomonas sp., assembly GCA_050739815.1. GTDB lineage: Bacteria > Pseudomonadota > Gammaproteobacteria > Pseudomonadales > Pseudomonadaceae > Aquipseudomonas. The sequence continues at coordinate 18,692 of JBOICE010000370.1, forward strand.
AGGCGATGAACTGTTGCAGGCAGAAGTCTTCGGCCCGACCACGGTACTGGTGGAAGTCGCCGATGCCGCCGAACTGACCCGCGCCTTACAGGGCCTGCATGGGCAACTGACCGCCACCCTGATCGCCGAGCCGGCCGATTTGCAGCGCTTTGCCACCGTGGTGCCGCTGCTGGAGCAGAAGGCCGGGCGCCTGCTGCTCAATGGCTACCCGACTGGGGTGGAGGTCTGCGAGGCGATGGTGCATGGCGGCCCCTATCCGGCGACTTCCGATACCCGCGGCAGCTCGGTGGGCACCCTGGCCATCGAGCGTTTTCTGCGGCCGCTGTGTTACCAGAACTACCCGGATGCGCTGCTGCCCGAAGCCTTGCAGAATGCCAACCCGTTGGGCATTCAACGCCTGGTGGATGGTGTGACCACGCGGGACAGCCTGACCTAACCTGTGTCGGCAACAGGTTCAGGCATCTCGTTTCGCCCTGGCAATGCCGGGGCTTTTTTATGGCTGGGCAGGCGTGAAGGGTTAGCACTGGATAGGCAAGATGGTCGTTTGGGGACTGTTGTGCGTTGGCCTTGAGGCTCTGTCCGAGCCTGTTGTCGTGTGAGCGGAGACCCAGCAAACGATGAGCCGAAGAGAGCCACGGTGCTCGACACCTTCAACCGCTTGGATTCCCGCCTGCGCGGGAATGACGGGTTGAGGCCTGACCTCACCCTCAACCAACCGAGCTCCCACCAATCACGAGTCGGCTCACTGCACCAGCAGCGCCTGAATGTCCTCGTACAGAGCCTTGGGAATTTGCACACCCTCGGTCTTGCTGCGCTCCCGCGCCTCGAAGCGGCGCTGCGAGGGCAGGCGCGCGCCCTGTTCCAGCATGCCTTCGAACAACGCCTCGGCGCGTTGCAGATGCTGCTCTACCGCAGCGCCCAGCAGTCGCCGTGGATCGATGGCGATGATCAGTTCGCCGCCATAGGGCGAGGACTTACTGCCGGCATCGAAGGCCAGAGACTCCACGCTGGTCATGTCGCCGATCAGCGGGCCGGCGAGCAATTCCACCATCGCCGCCAAAGCCGAGCCCTTGTGCCCGCCAAAAGTCAGCATTGCGCCGCTCAGTGCGGCGGCGGCATCGGTGGTTGGCTGGCCCCGATGATCGATGCCCCAACCAAGGGGAATCGACTTGCCGGCACGCCGATGCAGCTCGATTTCACCCCGTGCGACCGCACTGGTGGCGAAATCGAAAACGAACGGCGGCTTGCCCGCGCGCGGCCAGCCAAAGGCAATGGGGTTGGTGCCGAACAAGGGACGGCTGCCACCGCTGGGCGCCACCCAGGCATGGCTGGGCGTACAGGCAAACGCCACCAGGCCCTGGGCGGTCAGCGGCTCGATCTCCGCCCAGAGCGCCGAGAAATGCACGCAACGATTGATCGCCAGCAGGGCGATCCCCTGACTGCGTGCTTTCTCGACCAGCAAGGGCAGACCAGCCTGGAACGCCAGCGGGGCAAAGCCGCCATGACCGTCGACCTTGACCACTGCCGCAGCCCAGTCGAGCACCTCGGGCACCGCATCGGCCACGACCTTGCCGGCCTTCAGCGAACCGATGCAGCCGAGCAGCCGGTACAGGCCATGGGAGGCGCACGCATCGCCTTCACCAGCGACCACGGTGTCGGCCACCGTGCGCACATGCGGCTCGCTAAAACCGTGGCGACGCAGGGTGTCTTCCGCCAAGGCAAGGGCTTGGCCCAGGGTCAATCGAATCACAGCTAACCTCCTCTATAACCAATGGCTACAGTGGCGGTTCAGGATTCGCCCGGCTTGAGCTCTTTATCCAGAAAGGATGACGAATTCGGCACAGCGGCCGTCAGTCGAACTGCGCCCGCATCCAGGCCAGGTACTCGGCCGCGGCCGGCTCGCCCTCGCGCGGCGCCCATTCTGCCTGCTCGCCGGCGCCAACCGGCTTATAGGGGCCGGCCTTGCACTCAAACAGCAGGCTGTCCGCTTCCAGCACCACCAAGGCATGGAACACCCCAGGCGGCAGATCCACGCCAACACACTCGCCCCCGGCCTCTAACACACGCTTGGCCAAGACCTCGCCGCTGTCGTTGAAGATCAACAGCCCCAGCCGCCCTTTGAGCACCAGCAAGGCTTCGGCTTTATCGGCCGAGAGATGACGGTGCGGGGGAATATAGGTGTGTGGCTGCAAACCTATGGCCATGCGGTGGCAGGGTTCTTCCATCTGATGGAAGTTATGGTGCTGGCGACCACGCGGGTTGGCCACGGCTTGCTCAGCCAACTCGGCGAACAGCGTCTGATCGAGAAAGCGCGGCTCGGTCACGGTTACATTCCCTTAACGGCGTAGATGCCCGGCGCATTGCGCCAGTAGCCTTTGTAGTCCATGCCATAACCGAAGATGTAACGGTCGATACAAGGCAGGCCGACATAGCTGGCTTGCAGGTCCGGACGCGCCTTGCGGTCATGGGTCTTGTCGATCAGCACGGCGATATGCACCTTGGCCGCACCCGCATGGCGGCAAAAGTCGAAGATCGCGCCAAGGGTGTGCCCTTCATCGAGGATGTCATCGATGATCAGCACATCGCGGTCGATAAAGGAGACTTCTGGCTTGGCCTTCCAGAACAGATCGCCGCCGCTGGTTTCATTGCGATAGCGTGTGGCGTGCAGGTAGGACAGCTCCAGCGGGAAGTTCAGCTTCGGCAACAGCTTGCCGGAGAAGATCAGACCGCCGTTCATCACGCAAAACACCACCGGATTGCGTTCGGCCAGCTCGGCGTTGATCGCCACGGCGACGCTATCGATCGCGGCTTCGACTTCTGCTTCGTTGTACAGGCAGTCAGCTTGCGCCATGACTTCACGAATATGTGCGAGATCGACGGACATGGGCGCTCCAAAGGGTAATTTAAGAAAAGCCGGCAAAGGTACGCATCCGTCCCGATCGGAGCAAGCCTTTATGGACGAACGCCAAGCTTCGATAACCGCTGCCAGGTGGGATGGATTATTCTAAGCCGGTTTTTTGCCCGCCGCCGGAGCCTATCCCCATGCCTATCCGTGAAATCCGCCACCCGCTGATCCGCCACAAGCTCGGTCTGATGCGTCGTGCCGATATCAGTACGAAGAATTTCCGCGAACTGGCTCAGGAAGTGGGCGCCCTGCTCACCTACGAAGCCACGCAAGACCTGCCCCTGGAAAGCTACGACATCGAAGGTTGGTGCGGCAGCGTGCAGGTAGAAAAGATCGCCGGCAAGAAGATCACCGTAGTCCCGATCCTGCGCGCCGGCATCGGCATGCTCGATGGGGTGCTCAGCCTGATTCCAGGGGCCAAGGTCAGCGCTGTAGGCGTTGCGCGCAATGAACAAACCCTGGAAGCGCACACCTACCTGGAAAAACTGGTGCCGGAGATCGACGAGCGCCTGGCGCTGATCGTCGATCCGATGCTCGCCACTGGCGGCTCGATGGTCGCCACCATCAACCTGCTGAAGAAAGCCGGCTGCAAGGAGATCCGCGCCATGGTGTTGGTCGCCGCGCCCGAGGGCATCAAGGCGGTGCAGGACGCCCATCCGGATGTGCTGATCTTCACCGCCTCCATCGACCAGCGCCTGAACGAACACGGCTACATCATTCCCGGGCTGGGCGATGCCGGCGACAAGATTTTCGGCACCAAGCAAAAGGACGCGTAAGCATGCAGGATGAATTCAACGACCCGCTTTGGCGACAGGTGCTTTCGGGCGCACAAATGCTCTTCGTCGCCTTCGGTGCGCTGGTCTTGATGCCGCTGATCACGGGCCTTGACCCGAACGTCGCGCTGTTCACGGCGGGCCTCGGGACCATCCTGTTCCAGGTCGTTACCGGGCGTCAGGTGCCGGTCTTCCTGGCTTCCAGCTTCGCCTTCATCACCCCGATCATTCTCGCCAAGGGTCAGTTTGGCCTCGCCGAGACCATGGGAGGCATAGTCGCCGCAGGCTTCGTTTATACCTTCCTCGGCCTGGCGGTGAAGCTCAAAGGCACCGGTTTCATCGACCGCCTGCTGCCACCGGTCGTCATTGGCCCGGTGATTATCGCCATCGGCCTGGCCATGGCGCCAATCGCCGCGAATATGGCGATGGGCAAAAGTGGTGACGGCAGCGAACTGATCCCTTACCGCACCGCCATGTTGATCTCCATGCCGGCGCTGCTGACCACGCTGATCGTCGCGGTGTTCGGCCGCGGCATCTTCCGCCTGGTACCGATCATTTCCGGCGTGCTGGTCGGTTTCGCGATGGCCTTCATCTTCGACGTGGTCGATACCGCTGCCATCGCCGCCGCGCCCTGGCTGGAACTGCCGAAGTTCACCGCGCCGGCGTTCAACTGGCAGGCAATTCTGTTTATCGTGCCGGTCGCCCTGGCACCGGCCATCGAGCACATCGGTGGAGTGATCGCAGTCGGCAGCGTGACCGGTCGTGATTACCTGAAAAAGCCCGGCCTGCACCGCACCCTGCTCGGTGACGGGATCGCCACCTCGGTGGCTGGCCTGTTCGGCGGGCCACCGAACACCACCTACGCCGAGGTAACCGGCGCGGTGATGCTGACCAAGAACTACAACCCGAAAATCATGACCTGGGCGGCGATCTTCGCCATCACCCTGGCCTTTATCGGCAAGTTCGGTGCACTGCTGCAAAGCATCCCGGTACCGGTGATGGGCGGCATTCTCTGCCTGCTGTTCGGCTCCATCGCCGCCGTGGGGATGAACACCCTGATCCGCCACAAGGTCGACCTGGCCGAGGCGCGCAATCTGGTGATCGTCTCGGTGACGCTGGTGTTCGGCATTGGCGGTGTATGGATCGGCACCGGCACCGGGTCTGACGACTTCGGCCTGAAGGGCATCGCCCTCTGCGCCATAGTCGCCATCGGCCTCAACCTGCTTCTACCGGGTAATGACAGCTGGAAGAGCAAGGCTCTCGACGAGCACAAACTCTGATCTTTCACGCATAAAAAAGCCCCGCATCAGGCGGGGCTTTTTTATGCTCAAGACGCTTTGGTCTCAGGCTCAAGCCTGAGCGGAAATCGCGCCTGAGGCTGACGACGCCCCACCGGCAACAGGCTCCGCGGCCCATTGCTGCAAGCGCACCACACTGTCACGGTAGGGTCGCAGCCCTTTATTCAATAAGTACACCGAGCTCAGCACCGCCAGGCTGGTGACCAGCAGAAGCGAATAACGCAGCGCGTTATCGTCGGCGAACACATAGTCGGTCACCAACGCCACCGCCGTTGGGCCGATGCCCAAGCCGATCAGGGTGATGACGAACAGATAAATCGCCGACGCCTGACCGCGCATGGAGTTCGGCATGATGTCCTGAATCGCCGCCGGGGCAACGCCGAACGGCATGCTCAGGAAAAACACCGTAGGTGCCATCAGTAGCGCCGCCATGTTGGCGCTACCGACCAGGGGGAAAGTCATCACGAAGGGCAGTGCCCCCAGCGCCGCATACAGGCCGACGCGCATATTGGCATCTGTCCGCCCGCGCTTGGCCATCCAGTCCGCCAGGCGCCCACCGAAGACGATGCCCAGGCAACCAAAGACCGCGACGATACCGCCGTAGACCACCCCGACGTGCCCGGCATCCCAGCCATAGGTGCGAATAAAGAACGTCGGTATCCATGCGGCACTGCCGTAACCGGCGAAGGCCAGCCCGGCAAAACCGAAGTTGTGGCAGAGCACGGTACGGCGGTTGGCGCGAATGTAACGACCGACTTCGGCCAGCGGCACCGCCACGCCTGCACCTACTCCACGCCGAGCAGGCTCACGCACGGCCAGCATCAGTAAGGTGAAGAGTACGCCCGCGGCCCCCAACAGCAAGAAGATCAACTGCCACGGGCGCACCTCACCGAGCACCGGCAGCAACACATCGCCCTGCGCCGAGGCGAACTTGATCACCAAGCCACCGAGCAGGAAGGCCAGCCCGGAACCGAGGTAAACCCCCATCGAATACACGCTGATGGCGGTCGCGCGGCGATCGGCGGGGAAGCTGTCGGCAATCAACGAATAGGCCGCCGGCGACAACGCCGCCTCACCGACGCCGACGCCGATCCGACAAAGCAGAAATTGCCAGTACAGCCTGGCCATGCCACAGGCCGCAGTCATCGCACTCCAGAACAGCACGCCGACCGCGATCAACCC
>JBOICE010000371.1:0-9798 GCA_050739815.1 Pseudomonas sp.
GCTTTCCAGAGCCGACTCGGTGGGCGTCTTATCGAATCCGGCATGCTCCAAGGTGCTGCCAATCAGGATGTGCCCATCCTTGCGCGGAATGGCATAACGCCCTTTGGCCAGCACCATGCTCGGCAGATAATCCTCGGCACACTTGTAGAGAATCATCTGCCCTTTCACCGGCTCGACGGGCAATTCAATACCCAGGCTGGCCAGCAGTTCACCACTCCAAGCGCCAGCGGCTACCACCACCTGATCGGCATGGAAATCACCCTGCGCGGTATGCACCCCACAGATACGCTCGCCCTCGCATATAAAGCCGCTTACTTCGCACTGTTCATGCAGAGTCACGTTGGGCATCTTCAGCAGCGCCTCACGCAGCGCGCGAGTCAGCCGTGGGTTACGTACATTAGCTACTCCCGGCATATGCAAAGCACGGGTGAACCCCGCCCCCAAAGGCGGCACTGCCGCATGCACACTTTGAATACTCACCAGCGATAAAGGCCGCCCCTCTCGCTCAGCCCACGCCAGCGCCTCGGCCTCGTCATCCAGGTCCAACCAGTACAGACCAGTGACATACACTTCAGGGTCCACGCCAGTCTGCGCCAGCAGCGCCTCACCAAGCCGCGGATAAAAGTCCTGCGACCAATGCGCCAAGGCCGTAACGGCGGAACTGTAACGCCAGGGATAAAGCGGCGAAACGATGCCCCCACCGGCCCAGGAGGCCTCACGACCGGCAACCTGGCGCTCCATTAGCGACACAGACATACCGCTTTTGGCCAGCGCAAAAGCGCTCAGCAACCCATTTATACCCCCACCCACCAACAACGTATCAGACATGGCTTACCCCTAAAGCGGCTCTGACTGATAGACAAAGCCCAGCATTTTACGCAGCGTAACCACCGACGTCTTCTAAACTCCCCTGACGATCATGGATGATCCAAGGAAAACACATGCAACGGATGTGCGGCTTCACGCTTCCAGAGATTTTGATGACCCTAGCGGTCATGACCCTACTCAGCTTCATAGCCGCGCCTCTGACCGACATGATCAGCTCAGTGCGCACACGCCATTTCAGCGATCAGCTTTATGCATTGATTCAGCAAACACGCCTTCACGCCATGACCCAACGCAAGAGAGTTACTCTGTGCCCGCTGAGTCCGGATGGACAATGCACACACGACTGGAACATGGCACTTGTCAGCTTTGAGGATGCTAATGGTAATAGACGCCTCGACCCTACCGAAAAGCCACTGGCCAATCTGGACGCCATTAGGGGACTCGACTTGAAGTGGGCGGGCATGGGAGACGGTCGCTCGTTGCACTTCAATGGTCTAGGCATCACCGCTGTGACCAACGGTCGCTTCACGCTTTGCCGGAACGGCCTGGCAAAGCGTGAAATAGTTCTCAATCGTCAAGGGCGTCTACGTAGCCAGGCCGCGAGCAACTCGCCATGCTGACCGCTCACGCCCACGATCCATCCGAACGTCACACTCACATTGAGCCGGTTGCCAGCCCGATTACACTGGCCACAGACGCAACTGCATGGACCGTCAAATGCGACAATTTCGTGGTTTTACGCTTATCGAGCTGATGCTAACCATTGCATTACTCGCAGTAATTACTTCCCTGGCTGTCCCGGCAATGGGTCGATTTCTGCAGAACCAGCGGGTGTTGAGCCAGACGACTGCGCTGCAGTCTGCTCTGCAATATGCTCGTTCCGAAGCCACAAACAAAAACCGCCGAATTCGCGTGGTTCCAGTTAACAACAGCACCAACGGCTGGACTCAAGGTTGGTGCGTAGTCCTTGGCGAGTTGAGCAACTGCAACGGTGACGTGATTCGCCGCTACGCCGCCGCCAGTGCCGGCGTACAGATCGACGGCGATTACTTACAGAGCGGAAACGTCCTCACCTTCCGTCGCAATGGGACTCGCGACCCGGCCGTTACCGGCGGCATTAAAGTCAGCTCATCAAACCTGGACGCGACCGGCAACCGGGCTCGCTGCATAACTCTGGATGCTATAGGCCGAGTCTCAGTCCAGCCCATCAATCCTGAAGATGACTGCTAAGGATAGCCCAATGACTCATATTACCCGCCAGTCAGGCGTCAGCCTGATCGAGGTACTGGTCACGCTGCTGGTCTTCGCCATCGGCCTGTTGGGACTCGCAGGTTTGCAACTCAAGGCCCTGCAAGGTGCCAACGACGGGGTGCAGAGAGCCCATGCCACCTGGATACTGCAGGACTTCGCCGACCGCGTTTATGCCAACGACGACGCCACGGTAGCCGACTATAGCGGCAATGCACCCAACTGCGCGGCGCTACCCGACCCAATCTGTGCCGACTATTTCAATGCTGTTACCAACGCCAAGGTCAATGCAGCGAACTGTACCCCCGCCCAGATGGCTGCTTTCGACCGCTGGGAAACAGCCTGCCGCTATCGCGACACCGCCGCCTATCAGGCTAACGCCGCCGCCATCATCACCCGCAGCGGCAGCCGTGATTTTATCAACATGCAAGCATCGAACATCGCCGCCAGAGACTCAGACGCCGATGCCATCAACGACTCACTGGACATCACACTGACTTGGCGCGGCAAAGGCGGGGTGAACACGGCGAACCAAGACGGTGACAACCAATCGGCACAGCTGACGATCAGGAAATAACTCCATGATGCAAACATTCACTCGTCGTCAGAGCGGACTCTCCATCGTCGAACTGCTCGTGGCCTTGCTGCTCAGCATGATCTTGATTACCGGGGTGCTACAGGTCTTTCTCAGCAGCCGGCAAACCTACACCACCACCGAATCCTTGGCACGAACCCAAGAAAATGGCCGTTTCGCCCTCGAGTTTATTGCCCAGAGCGCGCGTCAGGCGGGCTACCTGGAGCCTTACCTATTGACCACCAAACCGCGTCCCGTGGCAGAAAGTAATTGCAACTGGCCCACGTCCGCGGATGCCCACTGCTCGACCAATGGGGCTGCCTCTGACCGCGTAACCTTCCTCATGCAGCCTCCTCTGATCAAGGACGACCCCAGCAGCACAGGGAAGCGTCGAGACTGTGCCGGTAATGAAATAGCCGAAAACACTGTAATCGCAAACACCTTTCATATCGCTGCCGCAAACGCCGATAACCCTTACCCTTCCTTGGCCTGCACGACTTTCAAGGTCGACACGCCTGACACCTATCAGACCGTCCGACTCGTCGACGGCGTAGAGAATCTGCAGCTTCTCTACGGCATCAGCACTTCCGGAGATCCCCTTAGCGTCAACCAATATGTTTCCGCCGACCGCGTCGGTAACTGGAGCGAGGTGAGCGCCATACGCATTGCCGTACTAGCCAACTCGATGAACCGCGTGGCCGCCGGAGATGAAACACCACGCAACTTCGTATTGCTCGATAGCCGCGTCAATGCCCCGGACGATGGGGTCGCGCGCCAAGTCTTCAGCTCCACCATTCGCTTTCACAACTTGCACTGAGGCCGCCATGCTCAACTCAATCAGCCAGCGTGGCTCCAGCCTGATCATCGCCCTGGTCTTTCTCGGCGTCCTGACCTCCGCCGGGATCGCCGCCATTGCACTCACCACCAGCGAAGAGCGCATGTCCAGCAATGCGCAGTTCCGTGGCGCAGCCTTCCAGAGCACCTATAGCGAAATCCGCGCGCAGATCGACCACATGAATGGCGATGCAACCCGTAACGACACTATTCGCGCCTACGATCGGCCAAATCTGTCCCCCGTAGACAGCAATCTCCCCGAAAAGCGCCAAACCCTGACTGGACTCAGTGTCCGCCTCAACAGCACACATATCCCCGCAGGCAATACGACCAATAACCTGACTTATCTCGGCGAGCGTCCGGCCGAAAGCAGCAGCCTGGAAAAGTTTTACAACTATGCATTCGAGTTGAACACCAATCGCACGCTGAGTAGCGGCACCTATTCCGACCAAACCCAGGGCTTCAATATCCAGATGCCCAAACCCTGAGGAACAAGAATGAGAACTTTTCTGGCGGTCTTCCTACTGATTCTGACAACAACCGTCCATGCCGCTTTCCCCAAGGACGATTCGGTTATTTACGAGGGTGCCAAAGTGCTGAGCGTGTCCACCCCTAACGAGCAGTATGTACTGGTCTATCCCTGCGAAAGTTGCACACCGATCAAGATGCAGTTGAATGGAAGCTCAGTTATCAAGATAAACGGCAGCCTTGCCGACATCGATACACTCATGAATCAGGCCAGCTGGCGAGCAGATGTTTTTGCCGAAGGCGCCACACCAGATGTCGTCTCCCGCATTAGCACCTATTAAGGGCTGAGCCATGAAAAACTTTACGCGAAAGTTCGCCACCGCCGGTGCAGCCTTCCTCTACATGACCTTAGCGACCTCTTCCGCGCTGGCCGACGATACTGAGATCTATATCGGCCTGACCCCCAAGGCCGACAAACGAACCAATCCAAACGTGCTCTTGGTCCTGGACACATCTGGCTCGATGTCCAGCGGGGTCACCGGCACCAGTTGTACCTCCGGCAGCACAATTGTGGATCTCTGTGATGGCGGCAAGCTGAGCCGCCTGGGCGTCGTCAAACAAGTGACTGCGCAACTACTCAATGAACTCAAGGCAGATGGCAAGCTCAACTTCGGCCTGATGCGCTTTGACCAACAAGCCCAAGGCGGCATGCTCACCTACCCTATAGCCCCGATCAGCAGCAGCAGCGATGAGATCATCACCCGCCTGAATCGCTATAGGGCGAACGGCAACACACCGCTCTCGGAAACCCTCTATGAAGCCGCCCGCTATTATCGCGGCGAGCGCGTCTATTACGGCCTCACCAGCTCAACCAAAGACACCGCGGGAAGTAATCCGAATACAATCTGGACACCCAGCGTACGCGAGTCCTACTCCGGCACCTCTATCGTACAAAAAAGCAATATGAGCAGCGCGGTGGCCAGCAATAGCGCCACCTATATCTCGCCGATCGAGACCTCTTGCCAGAAGAACCATATCATCTACTTGACGGACGGCGACCCCACCGGGGATACGGATGCAGCCGGCCTCATTCGCTCGCTCACCGGTAAAAGCTGCGGCAACAGCAATGGCGATTGCATGGATGAGCTTTCCGAATACCTGTATCAGAAAGACCAGTCCACCACCCAAGATGGCGACCAGATAGTTACCACCCATACCGTCGGCTTCTTTCAAGACAGCCCCTTGCTGGAAAGTACCGCGACCCGCGGCGGCGGCAAGTATTATACGGCCGACGATGTATCCGGCCTCGTCAAGTCCCTGCGCACCATCCTCAACGAGATCTTGGCGCAGAACACCACCTTCACTACACCGACCGTCTCGGTAAGCGCCTATAACAACCTCGGCTATCGCAACGAACTCTATTACGCCTTATTCCGCCCGGCCCAGGGCAGTCGCTGGTCCGGCAACGTCAAGCGCTACAAGCTCGGTACCGATGCGAATGGTAAGCCGGAGATCCAGGACGCCAACAATAACCCCGCGATCAGCTATAGCGGCGACAACGCTGGCTTCTTCAAAGACACGGCACAAAGCTGGTGGAGCCCAAGCGTCGATGGCGCAGATGTCGGCAAAGGCGGCGCCGCCAGCCTGCTGACCACTCCGGCCACGCGCAAGCTCTACACCTACACCGGCAATGAACTACCGCCAGGCTCGACCTCGGTTCTGCTCAGCGCTCACCCACTGAACAAGAGCAACACCAATATCACCGCAGCACTGCTCGGGCTCGGCAGCAGTACCACGACCGCCCAGGAGCGCAGCCGCATTCTCGACTGGGCTCGTGGCAACCAACTGGATAAAGACGGCAACATCATCGGCAACAACCTGTTCATTGGCGACGTACTGCATAACGAACCGAAGTTGGTCTCCTATAGAGTCGACAACTCCGGTACCACCGCCACTCCTCCGACACCCCCGGTCGAAACTCTGTACATGTTTTTTGGCAGTAACGAGGGCTTCCTGCATGCAGTAGACCCCAGCAACGGCGCCGAAAAGTTCGCCTTCGCGCCCAAGGAGTTGCTACCCAACCTCAAGGACTACTACCAGGACCCCCAGGGTGCCGACAGCAAGCGTTACGGCCTAGACGGTCACATAACGGTCTGGGTTGAGTATGGCGCGGCGGTCAACAACCTCAGATCTGCGAGTCGAGTGAACCTGATTTCAGGTATGCGTCGTGGCGGGCGCAATTACTATTCACTGGATGCAACCAACATCAATGCCCCCGAGCTGAAATGGGTCATCAAGGGCGGAACCGGTGGCACCACAGGCTTCGAGAAACTCGGGCAAAGCTGGTCGGCCGCCAAACTGGCCAAAGTCAAATGGAACGGCGTAGCCAAATCCGTACTCATCTTCTCCGGTGGCTATGATCCGACCCAGGATAATGACAGCCCCAACCTGCCGCGTAACGACAGCTACGGCAACGCCCTCTACATGGTCGATGCGGATACCGGCGCCCTGCTCTGGCAGGCGGGTCATACCTCCGAAAGCGGGGCCAACCTGAAGCTGGTAGAACTGGTCAACAGCACTCCTGCAAGCCCGGCCTTGATCGATATCAGCGGTGACGGCTTTGTCGACACCATGTTTATGGCCGACATGCGCGGCCAGGTATTCCGCTTCGACATCAAGCAGAACAATACTGGTGCCAGCGACTTTGCCAACGGCGGCCGCATCGCCAAGTTTGGCGATGACTACGCCACCACCGCCGATGACAGCGCTTCCAGCAATCGTCGTTTCTATTACACCCCGGATGTCTCGCTGGTCCGCGAACGCGGTGGCGACACCTATTACACCATCGCCTTGGGCAGTGGCTGGCGCGAGCATCCGCTGAACGAAACTACCATTGATCGCTTCTATGTCATGCGTGACCGCAACGTGTTGGCGGCCCCGGGCACCTACACCACCATCAGCGAAAACAACATGGTGGATGCCACAGGGATCAACCTGAACGATGCCGATTACCAGCGAATCAAGGATGAAGTTGACGGCAAGCTGGCCTTGATTGAGCAATACAACAGCGCCGTGGTCAGCGTTGAAACGGCCTATGACCAATACAAGGCCGCCATCGGTTATACCGCCCTGCGTGATCAATTGCTGAGCCAAAATGCCGCGCTTGGCCTGCTGCAGCAGGAGATCGGCACGCTCGGCAAAAGCATCGATACCCTGGAGAAGGAACAGAGTCGACTGCAGAAGGCCCAGCCGCAACAAACCGCCATTCTTGACACCCAGGCCAATGTCCAGGCGCTGGCCGACCAACTGGCCGCCCTGAATAGCCAAGACCCAGCACCGGCCACTCTGGCGGATCAACAAGCGGCGGTCAGCGGCATCCAGGCTGAGTTGGCGGAGGTCTACAACACCCAACTATCCGTCCAGTCCTATATCGAGAGCCAGGAAACCGCGATCGAGGCCAAGAAGCAGGCGATTGCCCAAACCACCGCGAATGGTCAACCCACATCCACCCTCCAAGCCGAACTTACGTCCATGCAATACGCACTCTATGGGCGCCCGGATGACCCGGACACCGGCACTCCCGAGACCCCCATAGATGAAAGCACGCCACCACACGCCAGTCTCAGCATGCGCAACGATCTCAATGCCAATGCCAGCACCATCCACAGTCAGCAGCAAACCATTCTGGAAGACCTAAAAAGACTGACGGATGCTCTGACGATTGGCCAACCGGACGTCACCGCAGAACAGGCCGCTCTTTCGGCTGCCGTAGTAGCGCTGCGTGACACGCTGACCAACCTTGGTGTCAGCAACCTGAACGGCGGCGGCAATCTCGGTATTACCGAGTTGCTGGCCCGCGATGAGCAGTCCAAGCTGGCTGGCATAGATGCCCGTCTCACCGATCTGGCGAGTTCCATTGCCTCCCAGCAAACCGACATGAATGATCGCACCGCCTCACAGAGCACGACGCAGACAGCAGCCAGTCAGACCCAAACAGACATGGATGCCAAAGCCGCCCGACCCTATGACAGCAGCAGCAACCTACTCAGCTCTGTCCAGCAGACAGCGGCCGATAGCAATGCCGATGGCACGCTGACCATGTTCGAAGCCTACGAATATCTGCTGCTTGCGACACGTCAGGTCGCCCAAGCCCAGATCCCTCAGCTTCGCACCGATGTCAACACACTCTATGCCCAACTCTCACCGGGCAACTCCTATACGGTCAACAGCGACTTGCTGAAAAGCAGCAGTGGTTGGTTTATCCGTCTGGCCCCCGGCGAGAAGGTGCTGTCCTCCTCGGTAACCTTGCAGGGAGCGCTGTTCTTCAATAGTTTCCTGCCAACCGGGCAGACCCAAGGCTGCGCGCCAGATGTGGGCACCAGCCGGTTGTATGCCACCAACCTGATCGACGGCTCGGCCGTTTATCAACAAACCATCAATGGAACCACAACCCCCCTGCGCAGCATATCCTTGGTCCGCCCAGGCATTGCACCGACTCCCGCAGTAGTGCCGACTTCCAACGGAATCGTGGTGATCAGTGGCACCGAAGTGGATCCCTTCGGGAAATGCGCCGAGACAGGCAGTTGCGCAGGCGACGTTCCACCCGAATGCCGCCAGGACATTCCTTTCTGCCGTCCCGGCAACAACATTCAACCGACCTATTGGAGAGAGCAGTGACAGCTTATCGGCAATCCGGCTTTACCCTCATAGAAGCCATGATAGTGGTGGCGATCATCGGGATTCTTGCCACCATCGCCTACCCGTCTTACCAGAACTATGTGCTGCGGACGGGCCGCGCCGATGGCCAGGCCAAGCTGATGGAGATCATGCAAGCCCAGGAGCGCCACTTCTCGCAGAATCAGACCTATGTCGCCAATTTAGGTGCTGGCGGGCTTGGCTATGGCGTTGCGGCTAATGCGGCAGTGCCATCGGATGAAAGGCGCTATAACATCGCGGCCGCAGCTTGCGCCGGGACGACTATTGCCAACTGCGTGGTATTGACCGCTACACGCCAGGGCCCTCAGGCCAATGATGCCGAATGCGGCGACCTCACCCTCGACAGTCGCGGAACCAAAGGGGAAAACGGTACGGGAACCGTGCAGACCTGCTGGTAACCCGCAAACAACAAGGCCGGCACCTCACTGCTTCGCAATCACCCGCAACTCCTTCGGCATGGAGAACGTCACGTTCTCCGGTCGCCCATCTAGCTCTTGCGCACCAACCGCACCCCACTCACGCAGACGCTCCACCACACCGCGCACCAGCACTTCCGGCGCAGATGCGCCGGCGGTGATGCCAATTCGCTGCACACCATCGAACCAGCTCTGCTGCAGGTCTTCGGCACCATCGATCAGATAAGCCGGTGTACCTAAGCGCTCGGAAAGTTCGCGCAGCCGATTGGAGTTGGAACTGTTCGGGCTGCCGACCACCAGCAGCACATCGCATTCACTGGCCAGTTGCTTGACCGCGTCCTGGCGGTTCTGCGTGGCGTAACAGATGTCGTCCTTGCGGGGACCGCCGATGCTGGGGTATTTGCTGCGCAGGGCGTCGATGACGCGGCTGGTGTCGTCCATCGACAAGGTGGTCTGGGTGACGAAGGCCAACGCCTCGGGATTACGCACCTGCAAGCGCTCTACGTCCGCCTCGTCTTCCACCAGGTAGATGGCGCCGCCGTTGCTGGCATCGTACTGGCCCATGGTGCCTTCTACTTCAGGATGGCCGGCGTGGCCGATGAGGATGCATTCGCGGCCGTCGCGGCTGTAGCGCGCCACCTCAATGTGCACCTTGGTCACCAGTGGGCAGGTGGCGTCGAACACCTTGAGGCCGCGCTGCTCGGCCTCCTTGCG
>JBOICE010000372.1:0-11864 GCA_050739815.1 Pseudomonas sp.
GTAGGGTGGGTTAGCCGCGAAGCGGCGTAACCCGCCATGCGAGTCCAGGTGCGCGGGTGCGGCAATCGGTGGGTTACGCCTTCGGCTAACCCACCCTACGGGGTCACCTCAGCTGCCGGATTTGACCGTCGCCCACAGTCTGTAGGCTGGGCTTTAGCCCAGCAATACCCGCAGCTGCTGCCCTGGTCGCTGGGTTGAAGCCCGCCCTAGGCCATCACAGGCTGCGCAGCAGCTGGCAAGCCTGGGCCCAGTCGCAGGCGCCTGGCTGTGGATTGTTCTCGAATACCATCAGGTAGCGATAGTCGCGTCCCGCGCAAGACTGCCAGTGTTGTCCAAGCTCGATCTTGGCCTCGCTGTCGGAATTGTCGCGATCGCCGCCCTTGGTTTCCAGCAGCACTATCACGCCCGATTGCAGGCGTACGATGCAGTCCGGGTAATGCTTGAGCGCGCCGTTGAGCGCAAAACCCTTGCCGCTCAGATTGCGGTGCCACCAGCGCACGTTGCCGCAGTCCGAGAGGAAGTCGGCCATGCGCTCCTCCAGCCCGTTGCCGCGCTCCTCACGTAGATACAGGCTGTTATCGGCGGCATAGGCGGCTTTCTGCCGCGGGCTGATTTCATCGGGCAGGGCGAAGCTGGAGCGCAGCTCCAGCTTGCCGAGGTTCAGCCAGTCCCGGAAGCGCTTGCGCGCGAACTGCTGCATCTCGTGTCTGACCCGCTGGCGGATGCTCTCGACATAGGCATGCTGCTGCTCCACCACCTGATTCAGCTGGGCCGGGTTCAGGCGCGCCAGCAGTTTGTTGATGTAAGCCAGCAGATCGCTGTCGGCCAGCGGCGGCATCTTGCCCAGCCAGTTGTTGACCAGGCCGCTCAATTGTCGGCGTTTGGCTTCGCTGTCCAGGCGCGACAGATACTCGCGCAGCTTGCCGATTTCCTGTTCCTTGAGGCGGATGCGCGTGGGCTCGTAATCGCCGGCGGCTTCACCGACGCGCAGCAAGTCGAGCTTCACCAGATCGCCGCTGGCCGGTGCCAGGACTTTCGCGACCTCAGCCTGAGCAACAAACGCCTGACCCTCGAATTTGTCCGCATGCTCGCCCGTTTACAGAAGGACAGCGACCTGCGCTGATGCTTTGGCTTGCCCCGCTGTGCTGTGGGCTGTTGAAGCCCGTCCTGCGCCACTTGACCAACGGTCACGCCGGGGGCGCGACAAGCGCACCTTTTCGGTATACTTCGCCGCCTCCAGGCCAGCCCGCCCGCTGGTTTGAATGGAACATGACAAGCCACGCCCTCTGCGTGGCTTGTTGGTTTTTGCCGCGCCTGCAGGCGCCCAATGAAGAAGAGGCACGACGATGAGCGCACTGGTTGGCGTGATCATGGGCTCCAAGTCCGATTGGTCCACCCTTAGCCACACCGCCGACATGCTGGACAAGCTGGGCATTCCCTACGAGGTCAAGGTGGTTTCTGCCCACCGCACCCCGGACTTGCTCTTCCAGTACGCTGAACAGGCCGAAGCACGTGGCATCCAGGTGATCATCGCCGGTGCCGGTGGTGCCGCGCACTTGCCGGGTATGTGCGCCGCCAAGACGCACCTGCCGGTGCTCGGCGTGCCGGTGCAGTCGTCGATGCTCTCGGGTGTCGATTCGCTGCTGTCGATCGTGCAGATGCCCGCGGGCATCCCGGTCGCCACCCTGGCCATAGGCCGGGCCGGCGCGGTCAACGCCGCGCTGCTGGCGGCAAGCATCCTCGGTCACCAGCACCCGCAGTTCCATGTCGCGCTGAAGCAATTCCGCACCGAGCAGACGGACAGCGTGCTGGACAATCCAGACCCGCGTGAGGCCTGAGTAAGATGAAAATCGGTGTGATCGGTGGCGGCCAACTGGGTCGCATGTTGGCTCTGGCGGGCACTCCGCTGGGGATGAATTTCGCCTTCCTCGACCCGGCACCGGATGCCTGCGCCGCCGCCCTCGGCGAGCATATCCGTGCCGATTACGGCGATCAGGACCATCTACGCCAGTTGGCCGACGAAGTGGATCTGGTGACCTTCGAATTCGAGAGCGTACCGGCGGAAACCGTGGCCTTCCTTTCGCAGTTCGTGCCGGTTTATCCGAGCGCCGAAGCGCTGCGCATCGCCCGCGACCGCTGGTTCGAGAAGAGCCTGTTCAAGGAGCTCGGCATCCCCACGCCGGAGTTTGCCGACATCCAGTCGCAGGCGGATCTCGATGCCGCTGTCGCCAGCGTCGGTCTGCCGGCGGTGCTGAAAACCCGCACCCTCGGCTACGACGGCAAGGGCCAGAAAGTCCTGCGCAAAGCGGCCGATGCCAGCGGTGCCTTCGCCGAGCTGGGCAGCGTGCCATGCCTGCTGGAAGGCTTCGTGCCGTTCAGCGGCGAGGTTTCACTGGTCGCCGTACGCGCTCGGGATGGCGAAACACGCTTCTACCCACTGGTGCATAACACCCATGAGAACGGCATTCTTTGCCTGTCCATCGCCAGCAACGCGCATCCGTTGCAGGCGTTGGCGCAAGACTATGTCGGCCGAGTGTTGACCAAGCTCGACTATGTCGGCGTGCTGGCGTTCGAGTTCTTCGAGGTCGACGGCGGCCTCAAGGCCAACGAAATTGCCCCGCGCGTTCACAACTCCGGGCACTGGACCATCGAAGGCGCCGAGTGCAGCCAGTTCGAAAACCATCTGCGTGCCGTCGCCGGCCTGCCGCTGGGCTCGACTGAAAAGGTTGGGGAAAGCGCCATGCTCAACTTCATCGGCGAAGTGCCGCCGGTAGCGAAAGTGATCGCCATCGAAGATTGCCACCTGCACCACTACGGCAAGGCCTTCAAGGTCGGCCGCAAAGTCGGGCACGCCACCCTGCGCAGCGCCGACCGCGCCACACTGGACCGGCAGATCACCGCGGTTGAAGCGCTGATCGGTAAAGCCTGAGCCGGATCCGCCCTCTCTTTAAGAGAGGGTTCGCAGCCCCGCAAGCCGTGCGTCGATGGAACCTCCGTGGCGCCGACTCGTCTGATGGCAAGGTGCCCGAGCCACAACTAGGCTCAGGCATTAGCGCCTGTTCAAGATTTGTTGCGCTCGCGACGCTCTTGGGCAGGTTCTTAGCCAATCACATGGAGGGAATGCAATGGGCATCATCGGAACCATCATCATCGGTTTGTTGGCTGGCTTGGCCGCCCGCTTCCTCAAGCCCGGCGACGACAGCATGGGCTGGATCATGACCATCCTGCTCGGTATCGGCGGCTCGCTGGCAGCCACCTACGGCGGCCAGGCATTGGGTTTCTACCAAGCCGGGCAAGCTGCCGGGTTTATCGGGGCAGTAGTCGGCGCCGTCATCCTGCTGGTGCTCTACAGCTTGATCAAAAAAAACTGAGTCGCTCTGGCGCAACCCTCTCCCGCCAGGGAGAGGACAGCCACATCGCATAGCCGTTAGCCTTACCCGGTTTCCTCTTTGAGCCTTGTCATGCGCCGTTTGATTCTGATGACCCTGTTGTTGCTCGGCAGCCTTGCGCACGCCGAGCTGCCGGAAACCGACTGGCTCGAGCTGATGCCCAAATCCGACCAGAAAGCCCTCGAAGCCATGCCGGAGATCAGCCATGACACGCCCGAGGCGAATGGCAGCTTCGATGGCAAGGGCGGGCTAAAGCAGGAAAAGGGCCTGCCGGCAGCCATGTACTCGGCCAAGACCGTGCCTGCGATGAACGGCAAACAGCTCCGTCTCGGTGGCTACCCGGTACCCTTGGAAACCGATGACAAGGGTCGCAGTACCCTGTTCTTCCTCGTTCCCTACCCGGATGCCTGCATCCACGTTCCGCCACCGCCACCCAACCAGTTGGTGCTGGTGCGCTACCCCAAAGGCTTGAAGCTGGACGACCTCTACACCCCACTCTGGGTGAGCGGCACGCTGAGGGTCGAGAAGGTCAGTAATGATCTGGCGGATGCGGCGTATGCGCTGGATGCGAGCAAGGCGCGGGTGGTGGTGGACGCCGATCTGTAGCCGGCTGACCCCTTGGCAGAGAACAAGGCTTCGCGGTGCCCAGCCGCGCCTACCAACCTAGCGCGAAGGCATTCCCCACCCCTGGCTGGAGGCGAGTGCCCAAGCGTGCGCACTCGCGTGCAAGGGTGTCGTGCAGCCATTGATGGTCATCCCCTTCGGCACGGCCGATGCGAAAACGCCGGAGACGGGTAGGTATCAGGTCCAGCGACTGCAGGCGCCCGCACGGGTCCAGCGCGGCAAAATACATGAGCCCCAGGTCGCCGCGGAAGGCGGTGTGCCCCTCGATGCCTTCGTAATCATTCAGCAGGTCTCCGCAGCCATAGAGAATCAGGTGTTCGCGATACACCTCGATGCCCTTGATGTGGTGTGAGGAGTGTCCATGCACCAGGTCAACTCCGGCCTCGTCGATCAAGGCATGGGCGAAGCGGGCCTGTTCCTGCGCGATATCGAATCCCCAGTTGCCGCCCCAGTGAATGGAGGCGATCACCAGATCCCCCGGGCTTTTGCTGCCGAGAATCCGTTTGGCCACAGGGCGCAGGCTTTGTCTCGACAGATCATTCAGCCGCGCGACGCCCGCGCGCTTATCAGTCGCGACCCAGTCCGGCGGAATGCCGCTGTCGGGCGTGCCGAGGCCGAACACCAGCAGGCGCCGCCCGCCAGGCTGCGGCAGCACGGCGGGCGCTTCGGCAGCTTGCCGATCGACCCCGGCGCCGGCGCTGCCTATACCGTTGCTGGCTAGCGTTTCCAGCGTGTCGGCCAGGCCGGCGGCCCCCCAGTCCAGCACATGGTTGTTGGCCAGCACGCAGCAGTCGATGCCAGCCGCGCCGATGGCCGGGAAGTTCTCCGGACTCATGCGGTAATTGATGCCCTTCGGCTCCGGCCGGCCACGGCGGGACACCGCGGTTTCCAGATTGATGATGCGGGCGTGCGGCTGGCGAAGTTCAAGTTCAGCCAGTACATCGCCCCAGACATAGGTGAAATCGACTGGGCGGGGAATCGCGCCATTGAGTCTTTCTGCCAGCCGGACGTAGACGCCGGCATCCTTCACATAAGCTTCGTAAAGCCGCGGATTGCCCGGATGCGGCAAGACTGAGTCGATGCCGCGAGCGGTCATGATGTCGCCGGCGAGAAACAGTTTCAGCGTATCGGTGCTAGCTGCCATGGGCGCCCTCGCGGACATTCTGAATAACCTGGCCCGGGCTTGGTTCGCCTGCGATCGCCAGTACGACGATCATTACTCCGCAGCCTCTGCGGTGCATCCGCAGACAGACTAAAGGCGCCGCAGTCATGGGTTGTCGATCAGCCGGAAGGATTGAAGTGGAGGGCGGTTGATTGCGGTAAATCGCTACACGCCCCTTGTGTAGGGCTGTGTCCCAATGTCTCCCATAAAGTCACCCCGGAAACTCACCCTAACGGTCAGCAAACGCCCGCGACTCTGGGGTTGATGGCGGGCTTTGCGGTGATGATGTTTCTGGATACGGCCCTCGGTTAAGCGAGCAACGGCTCCGACCAGAATGTCACCGTCATGCTGCGCTTTTCGCCGGGGGCGAGCAGCAGTACATCGTCCAGCACGTTCGCCGTCTCGATGCAGAGCATGCGTTGCCAGGCGTCGTCGGCGAATTGGCTGAGGTGGCGGGCTTTGTCGATCCATGGGTTCCACAGCACCGCCGAGCCCGAGCCGCTGGTGTGCAGCCGAATCCGGCGCTGCCAACCGGGGTCGAGGATGCTGAGCTGGGCTGGGGTATCCAGGTAGATGCGATCCGTCTCGCCGCGAAAGTGCAGGGCGCCGCTCTGTTGGCGTGGCTGCCAGCTTTCGAGTGTTTCGATGTAGTGGCTGTCGGCCAAGCCTTCGACGCTGGCTTGGCGGATGTCGCTGACCGCGAAATAGCTATGCAGCGCCTGACTCAGGGCCGCTGGGGTGTCGCCCAGGTTGTGACTGGTCAGGCTCAGGCTCAGGCGGTCGTCGAGGTGGATGCTCAGTTGCAGTTCTACTGCGTGTGGCCAACCCGGCAGGCTGTTGTGCGTTGGGCTGAAGCTGAAGTCCAGGCGCACGGCCGAGTTTTCGGTGTCGATGCCGAGCAATTGCCAATCCAGCCCACGTACCAGGCCGTGGGCCGGCACGCCGATGCGGCCGCCCTGGTGCATCGCCTGGACGCTGGGCGGGTTACGCGCCAGGTCGCCAAACCAGGGCCAACACACGGGCACCCCGCCGCGCACCGATTGGCCCTTCTTATAGGCGGCTTGTTCGCTCAGCCAGATCAGCGGCGGCTGGCCATGCTGCTGGTAGCTCAGTACCTGCGCACCTTGCTGCGCCACCAGTAGCTCTGCCTGGTCGGTGCGCACCCGCCAGCAGGCCAGCTCGTCCAGCTCCACGCGCTCGACTTGTGGGGTGGTTGTTTCGCTGTTCATGGCAGGACTCCGCAGTTTGGCTATGGGGAAAGCGTGACACAGTTTTCAGTGAAATTCCGACGTTGTAGCGCCGCTGCGGCAAGGAATTTTGTGCTGTGGGCGGCGCTGGCCGAAAGCAGTTGCGAGAGAAAACAAATCTCATTCGTCATTAAACTGACGCTCGTCAGAAAATCGTCAGATAACTGGCGTGTTGCGTTGAGGTTTCGCCCCGCTGACCTAGGCTCAAGCCGTGTGGGGAGGAGGTTCAGCGCATGCGCAAGCTGTTGATTGGCTCGTCGATACTGGTCTGTCTGGTGCTGCTGGGCGGCTGGTTGAACCGTCCACAGCCGTTGCCCGTCAGGCTGCTGGAGGTTGAGCGTGGGCCGGTGGAGACGCTGGTGGCTAACACGCGCGCGGGTACGCTGAAGTCCTGCCGGCGCTCACATCTGTCCTTCAATGTCGGCGGTCAAGTCGCCGAGTTGCTGATCGGCGAGGGGCAGCGGGTTGAGCGCGGTCAGGTGCTCATGCGCCTGCGGCAGGATGAGCAGCAGGCGCGGCTGCTGGAGGCCGAGGCGCGGCTGGAGGCCCAACGCAACACGCGCGAACAACGCTGTCAGCAGGCGCATTTGGACCAGCGCGACCTCAATCGCCTGCGCCACTTGGCCGACCGCAAGCTGGTGGCCGCCGATCGCCTGGACCAGGCCGAGACCAAGGCTCACCTGGCAAACCTGATGTGCAGCGCCAGCGCTGTGTTGATCCGTGAGGCCGACGCCAATCTGCAATTGCAGCGCTCGCTGCTGGATCAGGCGACTCTGCGTGCGCCCTTCGCCGGCATAGTCGCAGAGATCAACGGCGAACTTGGCGAGTTCGTCACCCCTTCACCGCCGGGTATCCCCACCCCGCCGGCAGTCGACCTGATCGATGACAGTTGCCTGTATGTCGAGGCGCCGATCGATGAGGTGGACGCCGCTCGAGTCCGCCCCGGAGCAGCCGTGCGCATCAGCCTGGATGCCTTCCGTGGCCAGTCTTTCGCCGGCCGCGTCAGCCGTATCGCGCCCTATGTGCGTGAGCTGGAGAAGCAGGCGCGGACCGTCGATGTCGAGGTGCGCTTCGATCGGCCGCCGGCCGAGCTGGCGTTGCTCACCGGCTATAGCGCCGATGTCGAGATCCTCTTGGAGCAACGCACCGGTGCTGTGCGCATTCCCACCGAGACGCTGCTGGAGGGGCAGCGTGTGCTGCGCTATGACCCGAACGCCCGGGTGTTGCGCGAGGTGGCGGTGAAAACCGGGCTGAGCAACTGGCGTTGGACCGAGGTGCTCCAAGGGCTGGATGCGGGCGCGCGGATAGTCGCCAGTCTCGAGCAGGAGGGGCTTGGGGATACCGTGGCGGTGATCCCGGAGGACGCTGCGGAGCCCGAGCAATGATCCGCTTGCGCGGTGGTAGTCGCCACTTCCAGCTGGGCGAGCAGCAAGTGGTGGGGCTGGACGGATTGGATCTGGACATTGCCGCCGGTGACTATATGGCGGTGATGGGCCCGTCGGGTTCGGGTAAGTCGACCCTGCTGAATATTCTCGGTTTGCTCGATGCGCCGAGTGCCGGCGAGTACTGGCTGCAAGGCGAGGCCACGGCGACGCTGAGCGAAGCGCGGCGCGCGCAATTGCGCAGCCAACTGATCGGCTTCGTGTTCCAGTCTTACCATCTGATCGCGCGGCTGACGGTGCTGGAAAATATCGAGCTGCCGATGGTGCTCGCCGGCATCGACGCGGCACAACGACGCAAACGCAGCAGCGAACTGGTGGCGCGCCTGGGGCTGGGCGATCGCACCGGCCACCGTCCGGCCGAGTTGTCCGGTGGCCAGCGTCAGCGCGTTGCCATCGCGCGGGCGATGGTCATGCAGCCGGCGTTACTGCTGGCCGACGAGCCCACCGGCAATCTCGATAGCCATGCCGGCGCCGAGGTGTTCAAGCTGCTCGAAGAGCTCAACGCCGAAGGGCTGACCCTGATCGTGGTGACCCACGACGACAGCCTGGGCGCCCGCGCGCGGCGGCAGCTGCATATGCGCGACGGGCGGATAGTCGGCGCGTCATCGGCGCGGGCGCTGGCCTGATGCGCGCCTTCGATGCCTTGGGTTTCTGGATCGGCGCCCTGCGTGGGCACCGCTCGCGGAGCCTGATGCTGCTCCTGGCGATTGCTATCGGGGTGGTTGCGGTCAATCTGCTCAGCGGTCTTGGCGCGGGGGCGCGAGCCTTCGTGCTGAACGAGTTCTCGCTGCTCGGGCGCGACATCCTGATCGTTTTTCCCGGGCGTAAGGAAACCACCGGGCGCATGCCGCCGCTCACCGGCCTGACGCCGCACGAGTTGACCCTGTCGGACGCCCAGGCCATCAGCCATCTGCCGGGCATTCGCCGGATCGCGCCACTGCAAGCGGGGCAGATGGCGGTGATCGTCGGCAACCGTAATCGTGAAGTGCTGACCCTGGGCACCACGCGGGAGTTCTTCGCCATTCGCCAACTGACGGTCGCCCAGGGTCAGCCTCTGCCGGAGCTGGACCTCGAGCACGCCGAGGCCGTCTGTGTGATCGGCGGCAAACTCAAGCGTGAGCTATTCGGTACGCGCCCGGCGCTCGGGGAGTGGCTGCGCGCGGGCGACCGGCGCTTTCGGGTGGTCGGCATCCTCAGTGAGCGCGGCGAATCGTTGGGGATGGATTTCGCGGAAATGCTGATCGTCCCGGTGGCCAGCGCCCAGGCCTTGTTCAATCGCGAGGGGCTGTTGCGGGTGTTTGTCGAGGTGCATGGGCCGAGCTTTCTGGACAGCAGCCAGCGCTTGATACTCGCCACGCTCAAGGAACGCCATGAGGGCGAGGAAGACGTCACCCTGATCAGCCAGGACAGCGTGCTCGCCGCCTTCGATGAAATTCTCGCGGTGTTGACCCTGGCGGTGGCCGGCATAGCCGCGATCAGCCTGCTGGTGGCGGGCATCCTGATCATGAACGTGACCTGGATTGCGGTCAGCCAGCGCACGGCCGAGATCGGCCTGCTCAAAGCTATCGGCGTGACGGCGGCGCAGCTGCGCCTGCTGTTTCTCGGCGAGGCGGCGCTGCTGGCCCTGACGGGGGCGTTGGCGGGGCTATTGCTGGCCGAAACCCTGCTCTGGTTGGGGCGCCTGGCGTTCGACCTGCCGCTTTACGCACCCTGGTGGGCGCGGGCCAGTGCACTGTTGCTGGCGCTCGCAACGGCGCTGGGGTTCGCCTGGCTGCCGGCGGTTCAGGCCGCGGCGCTGGAGCCGGTGGCGGCCTTGCGTCCACCGGGAGCGCACTGATGCTTTGGCAAGATGGTTTGCGGCTGACCAGCAGCGCGCTGACCTGTCGACCGTTGCGCAGCCTGCTGACCCTGCTCGGGGTGGCGATCGGGATTGCCGCCGTGGCGCTGCTCACGGCTATCGGTGAGGGTGTGCGCGGTTATGTGCTGGAGAACTTCTCGCAGTTCGGTACGCGGATCATCACCGTTCGTCCGGGCAAGACGCAGACCAGTGGCCTCGGCGGCCTGCTCGGCAGCGTCCGGCCACTGACCATCGGTGATGCCGATGCATTGCGGCGCTTGCCGCATGTCGAGGCAGCGGTGCCGATCATTCAGGGCAGCGGGGATGTTCAGTTCGGTCAATTGAGCCGGCGCAGCGACATCCTCGGTGGCGGCCATCAGATGGCACAGGCCTGGCGCATGAAGCTGAGCCTTGGCGAGTTTCTGCCCGTGCCCCGCGACGGTCGTTCGCCACCTTATGTGGTGCTCGGTCATAAGCTGCGCGTCGAGCTGTTCGGTTCACGCAACCCGCTGGGCGAGCCGATCCGTGTTGGTGGCGTACGTTTTCGGGTGATCGGCGTGATGGCAGAGAAAGGGCAGTTGCTCGGCTTCAACCTCGACGATATCGCCTACATCCCGGTGGATTGGGCTGAAAGCCTGTTCAACCGCACCGGGGTGGTCAAAGTCCATGTGGTGTTCAGCGCCGCTACCACGTCGCGGGCGTTGAGCCGGCAGATTCGTCAGGTTCTCAGCGAGCGGCACGGCGAGGAGGACTTCAGCCTGACCACTCAGGACGACATGCTCCGCAGTTTCAACCGCGTCCTCGCCACCCTGACGTTGGCCATCGGTGCCTTGGGCGGCATTTCACTGTTGGTCGGCGCCGTCGGCATTCTCACCATCATGACCACCACGGTGGGCGAGCGCACGGCGGAAATCGGGCTGTTGCGGGCGATTGGTGCCAGTCCGCGGCAGGTCCTCGGGCTGTTTCTAGCAGAAGCGACGCTGCTGTCCCTGGCTGGGGGGCTGCTGGGGTTGTTGTTGATGGGCCTGCTGCTCGGGCTGCTGCACCTGGCCATGCCGAGCTTGCCGCTGTCGCTGCAACCGCTGTTCCTGTTGCTGGCGTTGCTGCTGGCAGCGGTGATCGGCATGCTCGCCGGTCTGGCCCCGGCACGCCGAGCGGCCAGCTTGCACCCGGTGGCGGCTCTGCGCAGTGAATAGCGACCCTGCAAATGAGCCTAGGGCTACCGGTACGCTGCGTGACCGATGGGGAAGAACGAAAACGCCGGCGCTTGGCCGGTGCTTTTTATTGCGCGGTGAACTGCGCCGGGCGGGGGTCAGCGGCGTGGCGGAACCGGGCGGGTGCGGCCGCTGCCGTCGATGGCGACGAAGACGAACACGGCTTCGGTGACCTTGCGCCAGTCACTGGACAGCGGGTCGTCGCTCCAGACTTCGACCAGCATCTGGATCGAGCTACGGCCGATCTCGAGGGTCTGGCTATAGAAGGACAATTGCGCGCCTACGGCTACGGGCACCAGGAACGCCATACGGTCGATGGCGACGGTGGAGACTCGTCCGCCGGCGACCTTGCTGGCCATGGCCGTGCCGGCGAGATCCATCTGCGAGACCAACCAGCCGCCATAAATGTCGCCAAAACCGTTGGTTTCGCGCGGTAACGCGGTGATTTGCAGGGCCAGGTCGCCCTGGGGGGTGGGGTCTTCTTGTTCGAGTTCGATCATGCCTAGGGTGCCTCTGACCCATAACTCTTATTTAGTGGGGATGACTCCGTAACCCGGCCGCTCTATCTAGGCTGGTGGCCTGGAGAACGGTTGACAGGGCGCAGTATATCGGGCGCTGCGCCGGGCGACGACTGCCCGGTTCTAGAATTGACCGGCAAAATGTCAGAGGCTGTGTCGGCTCGCGGCAATTTGCTATCGTGCGGCACCTGCCGGGCGGGCCTGCCCCATCGCCGGCTGCCGTCTGCCCATGAGAAGCCGAACGCCATGTCATCTGTGTCCACTAGCGCTGCGCTGCCGTCCCGTTCGTTGACCCGCAGCGACTATAAAACTCTGTCGTTGTCCGCCCTGGGCGGCGCGCTGGAGTTCTACGATTTCATCATCTTCGTGTTCTTCGCGGCGGTGGTCGGCAAGCTGTTCTTCCCGGCAGAAATGCCCGAGTGGCTGCGCCA
>JBOICE010000373.1:0-7192 GCA_050739815.1 Pseudomonas sp.
GAGCGATCGCGCGCTGCTGAACGGGCGCTCATGGATGCGCGGGCGCGGCTCAATGCGGCTGAAGCGCAGCTTCGACAAGCGCAGGATGAAGTGGCCGATCTTCGGGCCGAATTCGAGCGCGCCGGCCTTGACGCAAAGGCCATCGGCCTGGAGGTGCAGGAAGCAGAGCGAGCGCTCGAAGGTGCGCGCTAGTGCTGCACATGTGCTCTGTCGGAATGTTGCGCTGGCCTGGCGAGCGCTGGTGACGCTGGCTGGCAACGGGCGGCACTGGACCCGGCGCGCCTCAACCCGCATCGTAGTGACCCATGGGCTTCATGTGGCACCTCGCTCGACTTCCGCGATCCAGCTCCGCCCGGTGAAGCGGTGGTCTGGACACCCCTCCGGCCAGCTCGTGGCCGTGTCCGCCGGTGCGCACCGCTGGACCGGATCGAGCTGCGCGACTCGCGCGCTGCGAGTTTGCGACTGACTCCACCCTGACCTCCGCGAGGAGCGATGATGTGGTCGCGACTGAAGCAGCTCTTCAATCCGCACAATCCCGAAGTGCAGCCCGCATCGGGCAACTTCCTGCCCGGCGACCGCACCTGCCGGCTTCAGGTCGTTGGCGAGGCCAGCTATCAGCAGAACCTTGAGGCGCTCTGCGGCGGCAGGAGCAGCGAGGTGCGGACGAGTTCACGATTGCGCTGCTAGACGGGTCTGCGCGTATCCTCAGATACGGCTGCGCCGGTTCACGGGGTCGTCAGCATGGGCCTGGTACGTCACGACGGGGATGGTGGTCTGGCGATCACTGAAAAGGCGAAAAGTCACAATCCGGGCAGTACAGCACCATGGGTTGGTCGGTGCCGATCACGAGCGACCCGGTTCGCAGCTGGCTCACGGTCCAGCCACCCGTGCGTCCATCGGCAAAGGTCACCTCACCACTGGCATAACAGGGGGACCAGTCCAGCGTGTGGTGCGCGTCGTTTGCGTTGGTGAGCCTGGCTCGCGCGAAATAGCGGCGTACATCCTCCTCACGGACGCGAAAACTCGTGCACGACACGGCCGGATTGGTTTCGGCAGGCGCAATCGCTGCGTTCTCCCTGATGGTAACGCCGGTTATGGCCGGCAGCTTCAGCGGGCACATTGACGGCACGAGCTCGGAGCCTTTGGTACACCGGCCGGCCGGTGTACAGGCGGCCATCCCGGCCAGGAGCAGCCCCGCGATCGCGATTCTCGTTACCATCGTGCAGTGCTCGCTTCGGTTGGATTTTTGCGCGACGCATCCGGGTGCCGGAACACTTCCGTGAGCGACAGGCCCAACGACATCTGGAGCTCCGCGACCAGCCACTTGAGCGAGTCGTTCTGCTCGTTGGTCACACACTCGTACTCCCTCTCGTGGTCAGGGCGTTTCGAGTCTCCGGCCAACTCGCCCACCAGCTCGATGCCTATGCTGTCCTCATTGGAAGGAAACCGGTCGGGAACCTGTTTCAGCGATTCACGACGGTGTTCCGCCTTGGGCGCGAATGTTTTCAGCGCTTTCAACTCTGCGGGCGTGCAGCGCTGATCCATGACACAGCGCGCTTTCAGTGCACCGACATGCATGGTCTTTCGTTTCAGCGAAGCGGTCTGATAGATCGTGCCTTCGCGTTCGATCAGGAAATGCGCGCCCTTGGCACCCACGAGTTTGTAGCTGTTCAGCGTCGAGTCGGCGTTCGAGCCACCGGTTTGATGCACGATGATTCCACGCACCGCCGTGAGCGCTCCGCGCTCGATATTCGGCCGACGTTCGTGCAAAATCCTGGTATGCACGACCATGCCGTCTTTGTCAATGGTCAACATTTGCAGCCCCGCGCTCTGCTGTTAGCTGTTGATTCTACGTCTCACCAAAGATCAGTACGTGCGCGGAATCGGATCGGATCTGTCGGGTCACTGCAGGCGCGCTGGCCGCGCGCACAGTCAGCTCACTGCGGGAGTTTCTGCCAGGAGTAGAAGGCACCGGCGAAGAGGTGGTGGATGGCGCCCGTGCGGTCGGATTGAAAGGCGATGTAACCAGAGCCATCGTGGCGTACGAAACGAAGCGAATCCACAGGGATCCACTTGCTTCCCGCGAAGTCGAGCGTGCCGTCTGGATTGGCCGTCACGGTGAGGACGGAGTTCAGGCGCTGCGGATTGCAGCTCCAGCAGGACGTCAACGCGGCATACCGGCCGGCAAAACGCTGGGCCCTCGCGCGCGCGCCTGCTGTCAGGACGGGTACCACTCTTCGCTCGCGCGATTTCGGGAAGAACCGCTGCAGCAGCGTCTCTTTGAGGATGTCCCTCAGGTTGCTTCCCTCGAGCTGGTTCACCAGGAAGAAACCGGCGTTGGCCTCGGGGATCAACACCATCAGGAACTGAAGCCGGCCATGTTGCCGCCATGCTCGAGGATGCGGAGTGATCCAACGTGGTCCTCGTAGAAACCGAGCGCGACGCCAGGCAGGGAAGGGTGCATGGTAATCTGCTGGCGCTGCATCTCGGTAATTGCACGCTCGCTGAGAATGCGATCGCTGCCGATTGCTCCACCCTGGAGATGCGCAATGAGGAACCTCGCCATGTCCGCGACGCTGGCATTTACGGATGAAGCGGGCGTCGTGTGATACCATTCCCAGGGCTGGGTCACAAGTGAATCGCCGGTGATCTCGTAGCCGAGCGCAAGCTGGCCCTGCTGTTCAGCGGGAACAGTGATCGATGCATGCGTCATGCGCAGCGGCCTCCAGATGTTCTGCGCGAGTACGGTCTCGAAGGGAAGGCCGAGCTGTTCCTCCAGGAGCAGACCGGCAAGCGTGATGCCGTACGTCGAATATGCGATGGTGCGACCGGGCGGCCGAACGCTCACCAGCCGCGTTCCGAGAAAGCGCTCGAGCGGGAGCACACCCTCACGCGTTGATGCCTGCGTGCCTGGACGAATCTCATCGAACCCGGCCGTATGATTCAAAAGGTGACGGACCGTGATGGAGTCGCCCGCCGTCTGCGGAACCGCCACCCGTCGGACGTATCGACTCACGGCGTTATCCAATGCCACCTGGCGGTTGTCCACGAGCTGCATGACCGCTGTAGCCGCAAACACCTTCGAGATCGATCCTATCCGCCAGATCGTTGATTCGGGAACGACCGGTCGGTTCCGCGCTAGATCGGCTGAGCCATAGCCACGCATGTAGATCACGCGACCGTCCTTGACGAATACAAAGCCGGCGCCCGGTATTCGCTGCTTTGCCATCTCCGCGCGCACGACCGAGTCCACGACGCTACTAAGCTCAACCACGCCCTGCGCAGCGGCTCGCCCGGCCACATTCATCTGAAACAGCAGGCTGATCCCGGCCAGAACGGCGCTTACCAGCCATGGTGGCTGGCAGACGGGACGGGCAGGCTGGACCGGCACCCTGGCCACCTTAACGGAAGGCTCGTGCAACCGGATTCCGGTGCGCGCGAAGGGATTCGCGCGCGCTCTGGCGCATGTCAGGATCTGCATCGTTCCTTGCGATGTCGATCAGTCTGCGCGAAACCGGCTCCTGGTCGCGCTCGGCGAGGAAACGCAGGAGTACCCGCTTGACCTCACGGTCCTTGATGAGGCTGTAGAGACTCGCCAGATGGTCGGATTGAAGGCCTCGTTGATCGGCCCACGCAATCGCCTTCTTGCGTGTCTCGAACGGCTGTCGCTCATCGATGATCACGCCTGTGGCCAACTCGAGACCCACATCGCTCAGGGGCGCGATGCGCGTATTCGACGCCTGCTGCCCGGGGTCACCGCCGTCGCCGCCAGCCAGTTCTGCGGCCAGAATCGCCTTCGATGCGACGCTTTCACCGGCCTGGGCGGCCAGCCCGTGCAGGTAGTCCGCCGCCTGCGCTCCAGGAACCATGCCCAGCTCGGTGTCGATGGACGTGCCTTCCAGCGGCTCGCCAACCGCAATCCTGAGATTGGTGATGCGCCCGTTGTCCACATGCAGGAGGACGTGCACGGGTCCATTCCTGCAGTTGCGCATCCAGCTCGGGTCAGGATTGATCTCGAGTCGCGAAAAGTCATCGCGATCAAACGAATAGAGCGTGGCCATACCTTTACCTGCGCTCTGCAACCGTTCGCTCGGCAGCAGCGCGAACATGCCTGCGCCATCGATGTCAATGCCAGAACCGCAGACTTTCGCGCGCGCAGGATACGTCAGGTGCGCGACGCCAGCCCGCGTGTTCGCCACGCGCACCGCCAGATCCGGGGCAAGTGCATCAGGGGGAACATGCTGATTCTTCGAAGCGGCTTTGCTCAGGTATTCCCGAGCAAACGCACGCGCGGAGGGATCACTCGAACCCGCAAGCGCCTGCAATGCGGCCTGCTGTTCCTCCCAGACTCTGGCGGTCCGCACGATCTGACGAAGCTTTTCGCGCGTGACCACGTTCTGCCGCTCGGCCAGCCAGTCGATCAACTCCACCCGCATCGCACGGTCAGGCACTCGATCGTACCAGCCGATGAGCGTGGCCGGATCGAGGCCGCGCTGCGCGGCGTGCGCCAGTGTTGCGATTCGCTCGTTAAGTGCCAACCTCGAGTCCGCAATTCGTTCCAGCTCGGCATTCAACACCGGGCGATGTGCACTGGTCACAACCGGCGCGGCGAACGCGAACGCGAGCAACGAAGTCAAGGCCGACACGCGCAACGTGGGTGATACACGAACCGGCTCGCGCACGCCCGCCAGCACGCGCTGCACGCGATCGAGCAGCGCCGAGCGCGATTCCGCCATACATGCATAGGGAAGGGGCAGGGCTTCGTTATGCAGCCAGCGCGCCACGTTGGCCAAAGATTTTGCGAGTGCAATGGGTGAGTTCGTGCTGGCCAATGCCTGCTGATCGCAGAGGCGCTCAGCGGCCTGCTGAAAGCGGTTGCGTGCCACTCGATTCAACGGCTGAAAGAAGAAGATCGCTTCCAGCCAGGCAAAGGCCATGAGCCAGATCGGATCGCGCCGCTCCAGATGCGCCAGCTCATGGGCGAGGATGCTTTCCAATTGACCCGCGTTGAGCGCCGGCAACAGCCCCGCCGGTAGGCAGATCTCGCGCCGGCCTAGCGCTACCGGACTGAATACGCCCCCGCACCGTGTCAATCGCACATCGCGAATGCGACTGCGGGCAGCCAACCCGTCGAGGGACTCCAGCAGGGCAACAGCCCTTAGCGGTTCGCGCCGCGCAAACCGGCGCCGCGCGCGCCGCGTCCGACGCAGCAATAGCACCAGTGAGACGAATGCCCCAGCCAACCAGACAGCGACGACTACGACCTGCCAGGACAGCTCGAACCTCTCGGCCACTGGTCGTTCAGGTGAGGGAGTGACGACAGCGTGTTTGGGAGGAGCGGGTCCAATCACAGGAGTGGATGGCGACGCACCAGGCAAAGTCTGCGCGGCAACCGCCACCGAGCCAAGCTCCCATCGCCCGGTGAGCGGCTGAAGATCTGTCCGCATCTGCAGCACGAGAACCTGCAAGGCTGTGGTAGCCAGCGCGCCGAACGCAGTCAGTTTCCACAAGAGGTCGCGGCGAGCTGACGACCGAACAACACGTGTTTGCAAACCGAGCGCACCGCACAGCAGCAGAACGGTGTGCACGACATACGTCAGCAGCGCTGCAGCAACCTGGTTGACCAACGCACTCACGATTGCTCCTTCAACTCGCGGGACTTCGCATCGATCAGCTCCCGCACCCGCGCCAGATCCTCTGCGTCCACCTCGTGCTCACTGAGCAGCTGCGCGAACATAGCCGCCACATCGCCAGCAAATGCATCCTTCACCCGGGTCAGGAGGGAACTGCGCACTTCACTCTGCTCCACCCGCGCCTGGTAGATATACGTGCGGCCTTCCACGCGATGGGTCACAACACCCTTCTTCTCCAATCGCGAGAGCAGGGTAGCCACTGTAGTAGCCGCCAGGCGCCGGCGAAGTCGCAAAGACCCGCCCACCTCTGCGGCCGAGGCCTCGCCTCGCCACAAGACCCGCATGATCTCCAGTTGCAACGCGGTAAGCTCGTGTGTGCGCTTCTTCATCTCGGCGTCCAGTAGCTCAAGACTACAAGAGTAATACTACAGATGTAGTGGTTGTCACGCAAGCCGGACGTCGAGCGCGCCGTTCACTCCCTTGAGCAGGCTCATGGTGAGACAATGGTCAAACGCGGGAAGTACGAGCGATAACGGGCCGGATCGCGCGTAAGCAGGATGAGCTCTGCGATCGCGGCGTGCGCTCCAATGTAGAAATCCGGCATGGGCGACCGTCGGGCACCGCCCGATCGTCGATACTTCAGGAATGCCTTGCCCGCCAGGAAACCCGCAACCACGGCAGGGCTTCGCGCCGAAAGTCTACGGCAGGCAGCGCGCTTTCGAGCTCTTCGATCCGCTCGAAACCCAGCGACACCTCCGCATAGATGAGCGGATTGATCACCAGAACATGTCGCTCGGCATGCCGGGCCAGCTGCTCCGCCGACCATTCGAACCAGTGCGTATCTTCCGTCAGAACATCGAGCTGAATGTTGCTGTCGACCAGTACGCCCTGCATCGCAGCCATGGGCGTCAGCGATTTCGGGTGTGTTTCAGGATTTCATCCGTAGTCAGCCCGCTGGTCGCGCGGCCGCGCAGTCGCGCGATCAGCCGTGCGCTGCGGCGGTTTGCGCCTTTTGCTTTCCGGAGGCGGACGGCGTTGCCGTCGACCTCGAATTCGACCTCGGTATCGGGCAGCAGCCCGAGCCGTTCGCGGATCTCCTGCGGTATCGTGACCTGATCCTTGCTGGTAATCCTCATGGTCCCTCCAAGTCTTACCAGTAATAGTGATACCAGGTGCCGAATGGCTCAATTGCACGATCATGAGACTGCGCTGCCCGCGGCGTGTCAGACCTTCACGTGCAGGTCCGCCGGGCATGTGTGCCATGACCTGACTCGCGGGGCGGTGGGGTGTGATCCGCTGCGACGTTCAGTCGCAGTCGGTCAGGCAGGATTCGCTTTCAACGACAAGCGCGGGCGGATCCGGGGCTCCAGAACGCGCCCCGAAACAGCCGCGCGCATCAGTGCGACGTCTTCGCCTCAGCGGGGAGCAGGAAAAATTTTGCGAAGTTCTCGGTGTTGACGTACAGCCGCGCCGCCTGCTGTATCGTTGTGCCGGTCTGCGCTCTGATCTTCTCATCGTAGGGCGTCAGCTGACCGACCACGTGTTCACCGGCCTGATCG